>JANNVG010001319.1:0-10886 GCA_031414395.1 Fimbriiglobus sp. | reverse complement strand
CGCTCGCCACCATCCTGGCCGGGCTGAGCACGGGCGAACTCAGCCGGGCGATGTACTGGCGCTCGGCCGCGGCACAAGATCAGTCGAAGGCGAACGACCAGTGGAGCCTCGCCGCGCACAAGCGGGACCGCGCGCTCATGTGCGAGACGACGGCCGACACCATTCGGGCGTGCGCGAATCCAGGCCCGCCCAACGGCGGGTTCGGCCACTTCGCCCAACCCGAAACTAAAACTCCGGAGATCGTCGAACGGGTCGGGGCCTGGCTCGCACGGAAGGGGGAACCGCCGGCGGACGACGAACAGGTGCGGGCGGTCCTTCAAGCCGTCCGCGAACACCGCCCGGAGCGGGACGTTCTCCAGTTGGCCCGCCGGGTAAATCTCGACACACTGGAAGGGGAGATCGCCTACGCACTGGCGCAGGCGACTGGTGTGGAACATCGTTACGAAGAGGAGTTGCGAGCGGCGAAATCTCTGGGGGGGTTGAGACGAGGCGAGTGGCCGTCAGCAGTGGCTCGTTACGACGTCGAATCCCGCCGGTACAAAGCCGAGGCGACGGCCAACCAGTGGGTCGGGTTCCTGTACGAGGTGCGGGTGAAGACCTCGACCGCCGAGTCGGAGCGGTTCCGCCAGCGGAGCGAGAACTTCTTCTTCGCCATGCTGGCGGCGCAGGTGGGCGGGGTCGGGTCGTCGCTCGCGCTCGCCCGCAAGCGGCGGAGCGCGCTGTGGCTGGTGGCCGGCATCGCCGGGCTGGCGGCAGTCGGGTTCGGCGCGTTCGTGTACCTGACGATGTGATGTGGTCTGCTCGCTCCGCGAGCGGAATCGGAACCGCTCGCGGAGCGAGCAGAGCACTTGCCATGCCCCCCATGACTTACGTGGTGATCGTCGTCCGCCCGTCGGTGGCCGAGGCGGTGCTGCGGGCGTGCGCCGAGTTCGGCGTGGCCGCCGGCGTGGTCCGCGAGGCGAAAGGGTACGGCCGACAGAAGGGGTATCTGGACCGCTACCGCGGGAGCGAATACAGCACGGCCTATTTGCCGAAAGTGGAGATCGCCGCGTGGGTGCCGGCCGACCAGTACGACGAGTTCGCGCAACGGGTGGCGAAGGTGGCCCGCACCGGGCGGATCGGCGACGGCAAGGTGTTCGCCGTGCCCACCGCGTGGCCGCACGCCATCGAGTTCTGAGAGCACTTCAAATCATGTAATCGGGCGGGGTGTCGGCGAGGAGCAAATCCCGCAACGTGTACTCGGTCAGGTAGCCGGTTCGCGTCTCCGCCAACCGCTTGTCCAACCCCGACCACACCGCCCGCAGCTTCTGGCTGAACGCCGAGCCGTTCGCCGCACGCCCGTCGGGTGCGTCCAAGCCGTCGAGCACCGCTACGATGTCGGCCAGCGTGATCTCCGCCGGCGTCTTCGCCAGCCGGTACCCGCCCGACTTGCCGCGGGTCGTCGCCACCAGCCCGGCGTTCCGCAGTTCCACCAGGATTTGCACCAGGAAGCCGTGGTGGATGCCGTGCTTCTCGGTCACTTCGATCAGCCGCACGGGCCGCCCTTCGGTGTAGCGGGCGGCCAGCTCCAGCATGGCGAGGCAGGCGTACTCGGCTTTCGCGGTCACGGGCATATCGGCGGGTCCGGCCGGAACAGAATTCTCATATGGTATGCCCGAGCGTTCCGCCTCTGGGGTCGAATCCGATGCGCTGCTCCACTCCCCTCGTCTTCCTCGCCGCGGTGTTGACGATTCCGGTGACCGTCGCCGCCGACAAGCCGAACGTCGTCGTCATCTTGTGCGACGACATGGGCTTCTCCGACCTCGGTTGTTACGGCGGGGAGATCGCCACGCCGAACCTGGACAAACTGGCCGCGAACGGCGTGCGGTTCACGCAGTTCTACAACACCGCCCGCTGCTGCCCCACCCGCGCCAGCCTGCTGACGGGGCTGTACCCGCACCAGGCCGGCGTCGGGCACATGATGGAAGACAAGGGGAAGCCGGGGTACACCGGCAACCTGAACGCCGAGTGCCGCACGATCGCCCAGGTGCTGAAGCCGGCCGGGTATCGCAGCTACGCGGTGGGCAAGTGGCACGTCACCCGGCACATCGCGGCCGACGGCCCGAAGCACAACTGGCCGCTCGGTCGCGGGTTCGACCACTTCTACGGAACCATCAACGGGGCCGGCAGCTTTTACGACCCCGGCACCCTCGTCCGTGACGACACCATGATCTCGCCGCACGCGGACAAGGAGTACACGCCGAAGACCTTCTACTACACCGACGCCATCGCCGACCACGCGGTCCAGTTCGTCGGCGAACACACGAAGGCCCACGCCGAGAAGCCGTTCTTCCTGTACGTCGCGTTCACCGCCGCCCACTGGCCCATGCACGCCCTACCCGAAGACATCAAGAAGTACGCGGGCAAGTACGCCGGCGGGTACGAGCCGATCCGCAAGGCCCGGTTCGAGAAGGCGGCGAAGCTCGGGCTGATCGACGCCAAGCGGCCGATGGCGCCGGGCGCCGACTGGGACGCGGTGAAGGACAAGAAGTGGGAGGCGGCCGGCATGGAGGTGTACGCGGCGATGATCGACCGCATGGACCAGAACGTCGGCAAGCTGGTGGCTGAGCTCAAGCGGACGAAGCAACTCGACAACACCCTCATCCTGTTCATGCAAGACAACGGCGGGTGTGCCGAAGTGCAAGGCCGCACCGGGAACGCCGACCACCCGAACATCGAGCGGCCGGACAAGCCGACATTCCCGGTGATGAAGCCGGAGCAACTGACTGCCAGCACGAGCGTGCCGAAGCAGACCCGCGACGGCTACCCGGTGCGGATGGGGCCGAAGGTGATGCCCGGCCCAGCCGACACCTATGTGGCCTACGGCAAGGGGTGGGCGACGGTGAGCAACACGCCGTTCCGCGAGTACAAGCACTGGGTGCATGAGGGCGGCATCAGCAGCCCGCTCGTCGCCCACTGGCCGAAGGGCATCACGGCGAAGGGCGAACTGCGGACGCAGCCGGGGCACCTGATCGACATCGCCGCGACGTGCGTGGACGTGAGCGGGGCGGCGTACCCGAAGGACGCCACCCCGCTCGAAGGGAAGAGCCTGCGTGCCGCGTTCGACAACACGCCGCTCGACCGCGACCTGTTCTGGGAGCACGAGGGCAACCGGGCGGTGCGGGCCGGCGACTCGAAGCTGGTGGCCAAGCACGACAAACCGTGGGAGCTGTACGACATCGGCAAAGACCGCGTGGAGGCGAACGACCTCGCCGCGAAGCACCCGGACAAGGTGAAGGAACTGGCCGCCAAGTACGAGGCGTATGCGAAACGGGCGAACGTCGAGCCGTGGCCGGTGGAGAAGAAGTGACACCACACCGTAGCCGGCCTCTGTGAGGCCGGGCTGACCGGTCTCACAGAGGCCGGCTACAACAGCTTCGCACCCCCCGCCGGACCCGCCATGACCCGCCAGCCGTTCGCCATCTACCACGAACACCCTGACTGGTTCCGCCCGCTGTTCGCCGAACTGGACCGCCGCGGCCTCCCGTTCGTGCGGCTCGACCCGCGGGCACACGTCTACGACCCGTCCGAACGCGAGTCGCAATACTCGCTGCTGTTCAACCGCATGAGTCCGTCGGCGTACCTGCGCGACGGCGTGCAGGGCATGTTCTTCACGCTCGGGTTCATGGACCACCTGCACCGGCTGGGCGTGCCGGTGGTGAACGGGCTGACCGGCTTCGGGTACGAGTTGTCGAAGGCCCGACAGCTCACGCTCCTGGAATCACTCGGGTTGCCGTACCCGAAGGCCCGCGTCATCAACCACGCATCGAAAGCCGTTGAAGCAGCCGAGGGGTTGCGATTCCCCGTCGTGGTGAAGGCGAACATCGGTGGCAGCGGGGCGGGCATCGTGAAGTTCGACACACCCGAAGACCTCGCCCGCGCCGCGGCCGAGGGGCGGCTCAACTTCGGCGTCGATCACACCGCCTTGGTGCAGGAGTTCGTGCCGGCCCGCGGCGGGCACATCACCCGCGTCGAGCTGCTCGACGGCAAGTACCTGTACGCCATCAAGGTGTTCACCACCGGCGACTCGTTCAACCTGTGCCCGGCCGACATCTGTCAGCGCTCGGACGGCGTGGAGTTGGCCCGCTCCGCCTGCGCGATCGACGCCCCGAAGACCGGCCTGAAGGTGGAAGGGTACACGCCCCCGCCGGACGTGATCGCCGCGTGCGAGCGGATCATGCAAACCGCCGACATCGACGTGGGCGGCATCGAGTACATGACCGACGACCGCGACGGCACCCTGGCGTACTACGACATCAACGCGCTCTCGAACTTCGTGGCCGACGCGGTGAACGTGGTCGGCTTCGACCCGTTCCAACGGCTGGTGGATTTGTTAGAGAAGACGGCACGCGGATGACGCGGAGAACCGCGGATCAACGCGGATGAAGACAGAGATTCATTGTTCTGATCCGCGTTGATCCGCGTCTCATCCGCGTCATCCGCGTTCCTCATTTTGGACCCCCGTTATGCGATACGGCTACTGGCTCCCGGTGTTCGGCGGGTGGCTGCGGAACGTGGACGACGAGAACATGGCGGCCACGTGGGAGTATTCCAAGAAGCTCGCCCAGCGCTCGGAGCAGATCGGCTACGACCTCTCACTCGTGGCCGAACTGAACCTGAACGACATCAAGGGCGAGTCGGCCCCGTCGCTCGATGCGTGGAGCACCGCCGCGGCGCTCACGGCCGTGACGAACACGCTCGAATACATGGTGGCCGTGCGGCCGACGTTTCACAGCCCGGCACTGTTGGCGAAACAGGCGGCGAACATCGACCACATCGGCGGCGGCGGGCGGCTGAGCCTGAACGTGGTGAGCAGTTGGTGGAAGGACGAGGCGACGAAGTACGGCGTCCACTTCGAGCAGCACGACGACCGCTACGCCCGCACGGCCGAGTGGCTGGAGATTGTGGACAACCTGTGGAAGCGGGACGGCTATAGCGTTCACGGCAGGTACTACCGCGTCGAGGACTCGGTGCTTCAGCCGAAGCCGCTGTCGTCGCCGCGACCCGTCATTTACGCCGGTGGCGAGTCCGAAACGGCCAAGAACCTGATCGCCAAGATGTGCGACGCCTACGTGATGCACGGCGACCCGCCGGAGCGCATCGCCGAGAAGGTGACGGACATGGCCGCCCGCCGCGAGCGGTTCGGCCTGCCGCCGATGCAGTACGGCGTGGCCGCTTACGCCATCGTGCGGAACACCGAGGCCGAGGCGAAGGCGGAGTTGGCCCGCATTACGGACGTGAAGCAGAACGCGGCCGGGTATCACAACTACCAGCAGTGGCTGTCCGGCACGCAGCTCGAACAGCGGGTGAGTCTCGAAGATTACTCGGTGAGCAACCGCGGGCTGCGGGCGGGGCTGGTGGGCACCCCGCAACAGGTGCTCGACCGCGTGAAGGCGTTCGAGGCCGCCGGCGTGAACCTGTTGTTGCTGCAATGCAGCCCGCAACTGGAAGAGATGGAGCGGTTCAGCGAGGCGGTGATTCGCGCGTGACGGGTCGTCGCCAACGGTTCGCCCCCAGGGTCACTCCTCGACGTCTTGCGCCTGAGCGACGAGCGAGCGAATGATCTCCTTCACCTCGTCGAGTGCGAACGCTTCTCGGAGTCTGGATTCCAACTCCTTCGCCGTCTGAACACTCACCTTCAGGATGTGGTTGCCCGACCCGTCGGGTTTGACAGAAATCACATCGGCCGGATACGGTTGTAACCCGTGTTGAACGTACAGAATGGGGCGAGAATATCGGAGGTAGCCCGAGGTCAACTGGAAACTGTGAGTGAACTTGTTCGGGCGCACCTCACTCGGGCCGTTCCCGTCCTGTTCGGATCGCACTTCGCCGTACACCGCGTTCCCCGTCTTTTGCCCGAGGAGTCGCCCTTGTTGGCGGAGAATCGCGGCCGGGGTCGGCTCCGGCGTGAGCGGCGCCAAGTCGTCCGGCCACAAGTCGCGGGCGGTCGCAACGGTACTCATGTCACACTCCGGGGTAGTTCAACTGTACCAGGACGGGGAAGTGGTCGGACCCCACGTCCGGGTCAGGTCTGTTGTTCGGCTTTGCCAAAGACATCGTACCGTCGTGGGTGAGGATCTGCACGCCGTCTTGTGGCAAGTACGGGAGTAGTGCGGGCCGGACCAGCACTTGGTCGAGCATGTGCCAATAGAGTGCGGCGTTCGACCCGTAACCGGGCCAGTGGTACGTTCCTGGCGGGCCGGCCGAGGTCTCACCGAAGAACCGCCACATCGGGTTGTAGAAGAAGCGAGAGGACGTTTGGTCGATTCGCCGCTGCCCTTTCCGGGCCTGCTCGCGGGTCATGACGGCGTGCAGCCCATCCCAGGCGTAGACTCCTTCTTGAAACGGGTGCGCGTTCAGATCCCCGATCAGCAGAGTGCGCGCGTGCCCTCGGGTCTGTTCCACAGCGACGATTCGAGCCGCCAACTTCCGCAACTCGGCGTCCTGTTCGCGTTCTTGAGTATTCAGTTTGCTCCGCAGGTGGACCGACACGACGAGCAACTCCCCGGCGGACGGCACATCCAGTCGGGGGATGGCGTACCGCCTTCGCTCCTCGACGACAGGCCAGTGAGTCATCCGCAACCTCGAAAGTACCCGTACCCGACAACCGCACGCGGTGGGAAGGAGATACCACGGGTTCACCGGATCTGTCGCAGTGAGAACACTCTCGACGGCCAACGGATCGGGGCACTCAGCCAGCACCAGAAGTGTGGGCGCATGGGTGCGAACCAGGGAGGCACAGCGGTCCTCCCGGAATCGGCGGTTCAGGTTCCAGAACAGCACGCTCAGCATCGGCTCACTTGGCCAGCTCGGTCATGCGGGTCTCACGGATGACCGTCACCTTGATCTCGCCGGGGTAGTCGAGCTGCTGCTCGATGGCCCTAGCGATGTCGCGGCACACCCGCAGGGCGTCGGCGTCGGTCGTGCGGTGGGCGTTGGCGATCACCCGCAGCTCGCGGCCGGCCTGGATGGCGAAGGCGTTCTCCACCTCCGGGAAGCCGCACGCCACCGCTTCCAGCGCCTCCATCCGCTTGACGTACTTCTCCAGCGTCTCGCGGCGGGCACCGGGGCGGCTGGCACTGATGGCGTCCGAGGCGGCGACGAGCACGGTGTAGATGTGATCGACGGTGATGTCGTCGTGGTGGCCGATGATGGCGTGCAGCACCTCCGGGTTCGTCTCGCCGTACCGCTTGGCCAGCTCCGCCCCGACCTTCGGGTGCCCGCCTTCCATCTCGTGGTCGGCCGCCTTGCCCACGTCGTGCAGCAGCCCGCACCGCCGGGCGAGTTGGGCGTTCAGCCCCAGCTCGCCCGCCATCATGCCGCACAGGTGGCTCACCTCGATGCTGTGCCGCAGCACGTTCTGGCTGTACGACGTGCGGAACTGGAGCCGACCGAGCAGTTGCAGAATCTTCTCGTGCGGGAGGGGGATGTCCACCTCGTGACACGCCTTGCGGCCGATCTCGAGGATGGTGGCGTCCATCTCCAATTGCGTCTCGGCCACCACCTCTTCGATGCGGGTGGGGTGGATGCGGCCGTCCTGGATGAGCTTGGCCAGGCTAAGGCGGGCGATCTCGCGGCGGACGTTGTCGAACGCCGACACCACCACCACGCCGGGCGTGTCGTCCACGATCACGTCCACCCCGGTGGCCTTCTCGAACGTGCGGATGTTGCGCCCTTCCCGCCCGATGATCCGCCCCTTCATGTCGTCCGACGGGATGTCCACGGTGCTCACGGTGGCGTCGGCGGTGTGCGCCGAGGCGTACCGCTGCACGGCGGTGGCCAGGATCTCGCGGGCCTTCGTCTCGGCCTGCTGGGTGTACGATTCGGTCGCCCGGCGGATGCGGGTGGCCACCTCTTCGGACAAGTCCTTCCCGAGTCGTTCGAGCAGCATCGCCTCGGCGTCGGCCCGATTCAGCCCGGTGATGGTGTGCAGCGCCGCCGTCTGCTTCTCCAGCACGCCGTCGAGGTCCTTCGCCTTCTTGTCGAACACCTCCCGTTGCTCAGCGGCCTTCTTCTGGGCGGCGTCCAGTTGGGCCATCCTCTCCGTCACCGCCTTCTGCTCGGTGGCCACGGCGTCTTCCCGCTTCTCCACCCGGCGTTCCATCTCCCGCAGTTCGGTCCGCGTCTTCTCCAACTCGCGGTTCACCTCCTCCCGCCGCCGCAAGCTCTCGTCCTTCGCCTTCAACTCGCCCTCCTTCACCACCCGTTCGGCGTCACGCTTCGCTTGCTCGGCCACCCGCTCGGCGTCTCGTTTCCCCTGTTCGACCATTCGGTCGGCGTCTCGTTTGCCCTGTTCGGCAAGGCGCTCGGCGTCCCGCTGGGCCTGGTCGGTGATCTTCTCGGCGTCCGCGACGGCGCGCCGCATCACCTCCGGGTCGGCCGCCGCGGTCGGGCCGGCGGCGAGCGACTGCGGGGTGGCGACCGCGGTTCGGCTTTTCAGCACCTTCAGCATCAGCACCATGCCGATGCCGGCCATCACCAGGAGCGCCAAGAGTAGCGCCCCGAGTGTGTAGTAGATGTACGGCTCCACGTCGGGCTTCTCCTGCCGGAGGCCCGTTGTCCGAGGGGAGAGTGGTCGGCGGCTGATCTCCGCCGAACCAGTCTGCTGTAGCCGGCCTCTGTGAGGCCGGGCGGAACCGAGGTCACAGACCCCGGCTACAGTTGAGGTCTCCGGAGTGGCGGCGGGGTACGCCGGCGCACGGTTCAACCGCCGAAGCGGGTCGGGTCAACGGGAGTCGGCTGTATGTTCTGGCGAATGGGTACGGTCGATCCACGGCCGCCGCCGCGGGTTCGCCGATGGCCCACGACGGAAGTGTCAATCCCGAACGTCGTGTTCGGGGTGTTGGGGCATTATGCGAACGTGACGGCGGACGTGCAACGGGAAAGGGGTCACGCCACGTGGGCGGGCTTCAGGAACGTGTCGAGGGTGGTGCCGGTGCTGAAGGCGATCAGATAGACGTACCCGTCCTTCGTAACCGTCTTGATGTTGAACTCGCTGCCGAAGGCGTCCTTCCACCCGCCGGCCGGGGTGCGGACGGCGTTCGCCTTCAAGACGTACACCCGGCACTGCCCGCGGTCGTTTTGGAACATCACGAACGGCACTTTCATGGTGCCGAGCGGCCCGGTGCCGTGGGCGGCGTGCTGGCGGAAGTCGAACGTCTCGGGCAACTCCGCCGGCACCCCCTCGGACGTCAGCCAGTCGCGGACGTGCTTCTCCTTCATCAGCCGCTCGTCTTCGAGCAGCCCGATGGCGATGTCGGTGGAGAGCGACGGGCGGAGGAGGTTGACGGTGATCGACGTGGTCAGCACCGCGGCAATCGACGCGGCGAGGACCGCACTGCCCCACGCGGCCACCCGTCGGCGGAGCGTGACTCCCTGCTTGGCGGACACGGCGGCGTGCAAGCGGGCGTGCAACCCGGCCGGCACCGGCACGTCGAGCATGGCTTTGCGGAAGGCGGAATCGACGGCGGCGGACGAGTGGGCTTGGGCGGCGCAGGCCGGGCAGGTGCCCAGGTGGGCGGCGAGCGCGGCGCGGTCGTCCGCGGCCAGTTCGTTCGGCCGGAAGGCGATCAACAGGTGCGAGAGCTGGCAGTTCATGTCAGTCGCCCTCCGTGGGGCGTCGGCCGTTGGCGACGGCGGACGGGCGGAGCAGGTTTGCCCGCAGGTACGCCTTCGCCCTGGCCAGCCGCGACATCACCGTACCGATCGGCAGTTCCATCTGATCGGCGATGTCTCGATAACTGAAATCCTCGAAGTAAAACAAGATCAAAGGCGTGCGGAACGTCTCATCCAGTTCAGACAGCGCCGCCTGCAACTCTTGTGAGTCCACCTCGAACCCCGGTTCGGGTGGCGGTTCGGCGTACTCGCCGACGGCGTCGAGCTGAACCACCTTGGCCCGCCGCTCGTCCCGCTTGCGGTGCAGGTACTCGTTCCGCAAGATGCGGAACAGCCACGGCTTGGCGCGGTCGGCGTCCCGCAGTTGGGGCAGGCGGGTGAGCGCCTTGCCGAACGTCTCCTGCGTCAGGTCTTCGGCGTCGGCCGCCGACCCGGACAGCCGCACCGCGTAGCGGTACAGGGAGGCGTAGTGCGAGTCGATCAGATCCCGCACGCTGGGCGAACCCATCCGAACCGCCTCCCCGAGAAGTGTAGAGCCAAATTCCGGCGGAATATTCCCCGCCCCGGCCGCAAACGACCGACGACACTCGTTTAGCGATTCGCCGCACAGCATTCGGAAATTTGTCGGGAATAATCCGCGGGGGGAAGCATCGTGTGGGGGAAGACGCAAATGCGGGCCGTCGTATTCGAGTGCAGCGGTTCGCGTCGACCGTCCTCAAACCACATCCGTGGGGTGCCGACCACCCCACGGAACCGTTTCACCCGTTCCGTTGGCCAGTTACCATTGGCCGTTGGTTCTGGCACCCAGATGCCGGAACACAAGCCGGAACAAACTGAGGAATTCCGATGAAGAAGATCGTTCTGCTCGCCGCCGTCGCCCTGTTCGCCGCCACCGTGATCGGCTGCGGCCCGACCGCCGGCACCACCACGAAGACCGTCGTCAGCAGCGGCAGCACCACCAACGCGACCGGCGTCAAGTAACTTCGTGCCGAACACGAACTGCGAGCCGACCGGCAACCCGGTCGGCTCGTATGCTTTTCTACAGGTCGTTTTCGCTCCCCCTTCTGGTGTCTGTCATGCGCCGTCTCGTCGGGCTGGTCGTCGCGGCCGTGTTGTCGCTCGGGCTGCTCGCCGGGTGCGGCGGGTCGGGCGCGAAGGCGAAGTACTCGGACGCCGACCGGCCGCGGTAATGGGAAGAGGACCTCACCCCCCGTCCCCCTCTCCCAGGGGAG
>JANNVG010001318.1:0-3334 GCA_031414395.1 Fimbriiglobus sp. | reverse complement strand
CGTCCCGCCCGCATCGGAGCGGGCGGGACGCCCGCGCTCCCGGACGGCGGTCGATTCCCCGCCCTACGAGGCCGCAAGGGACAGATTGAAAATGCTCGAACGGCTGCCGCCGCTCCGCGGCTTCGGTCGCTCACGTCGCGCCGCCCGCCACGGCCGGCTCGCCGCTGGGGTGAGTCCGCCCTCAATCCACCATCTTCTTGATGGCTTCGGGCGGCGGGGTCTTCTCGCTGCCGCTCGGCTTCACCGGCTCCGGCTTGGTCTCAGGCTTCGGCTTCACTTCGGGCTTGGCCTCCGGCTTCGGGTCGGTGGTCGCCACGCCAGTGCCGCCCTTCGTCGCCTTCCACACCTTCACGTCGGTCGTCAGCACCTCCACCGCCTTGCTCAGTTGCGGGTCGCGGCCGGTCTTCCAGTCGTCGGAGGAGATGTCCACCGCCACGTCCGGCTTTACGCCTTCTTTGTCCATGTTCACGGTGTCGTTGCGGTACACGCCGATGCGGGGCATCCGGAACGTGCTGCCGTCGATCAGCCGAATGGAGCCGGTGAAGATCACCTGCCCTGCGGTGGACTGGCCGACCAGCTTGCCCAGCCCGCTGGCCCGCACCGCGTGCGGGAAGATCTCGGCGTCCGAGTAGCTGCGGTTGTTGATGAGCATGGTGAGCGGCTTGGCCCACTTGCGGTGCTGGTTCCGCACCACGAACCCGATGCCGCCGTCGCGTTGCTCGAACCGCGTGTGCTCGCGGCCGGTCAGGTAGTTCAGCACCTCGTCGTGTGTGAACCCGCCGCCGTTGTTCCGCACGTCCACCACGATGCCCTCCTTGTCGAAGCTGTCCGAGTACAGCGCCCGCACGAACTGCTCCAGGCCGGCCTCGTCCATGCCGGGAATGTGGATGTACCCGAGCTTGCCGCCGCTCTCCGTGTCCACCTTCGCCGCGTTCGTCGCCACCCACCGCTCGTACATCAGTGTGCCGACCTTCGTGCGGTCGGCCGCCACGATTTCGATGTCCCGCTTGGCGGTGGCGTCGGGCTTGTCCTTCACCGTCAACGGCACGCTCTCGCCGGCCTTGTTGTTGAGCAACTTGGACACGTTGATGGCGGGCGTCAGTTGCACGCGGTCGATGTGCGTGACGATGTCGCCGGCCTTGATCGCCAGCCCCTTCTTGTCGGCCGGGCCGCGCTTCAGGACTTCCTTCACCTTCAGGCCGGGGCCGGTGTAGGCGTCGTCGAAGATCAGCCCCAGGTCGGCGGTCGATTCGTCGGCCGTCGGCAGGCGGCCGGAGATGCCCAGGTGCGAGCTGTTCAGCTCGCCCACCATCAGGCCCATCACGGCGTACAGGTCTTCGCGGGTGGCGCAGTGCGGCACCATCGCCGCGTACTTGGCGCGGGTCGCCTTCCAGTCCACGCCGTTGAACTGCGGGTCGTAGAAGCCGTCGGCGAGTGCCCGCCACCCCTGGGCGAACATCTCGGCGAACTCCTCGTCCCGCTTGATGGACATCTTGCACGAGAACGGGATTTTGCCCGGCTCGCCGACCGGCCCGCTGGTGCCGAACCCGCCGAAGCTCGTGCGCGTGGTCCGCAGTTCGCCGCTGGTGTTCAGGAAGTAGATCGCCCCGGTGCCCTTCTTCGACCACCGGATGTTTCGCGGTTGCTGGCTGCCGCTCGTCAGCCGGTTGAGCGACTTGCCGTCGCTGCTCACTACCCACAGGTCGTCGCCGTTCGAGACGGCGCGGAAAGCCACCTGCGTGCCGTCGGCGGAGATGGCCGCCTCGCCCTCGACCGCCATGTTCGCCGGCTTCTCCACCCGCAGGTGGATGTCCTCCCACTCGATGTCGTTCGGGTCGGGCTTGGTGCCGTCGCTCGCCGGCTTTTGCAGCGGCAGAACGTGGACGTTGAACGCGCCCCGCCGCTGGCTGATGAACGCGATCTTGCCCGCCCCCCAGGTGATCTCCGAGTTGTACGTGGCGTACCGCGACACGTTCCGCGGCTTCTCCTTGCCGTCGGCCGGCACGACGTACACCTCGCTGGCGAAGTTGCCGTCGAGTCGGCTGAAGGCGATCCACTTGCCGTCCGGACTCCACTCGTAGTCCGTCACCTTCTTGTCGGCCACGAGCACCGTCTGGTCTTTGCCGTCCGGCTTCATTGTCCAGAGTTGGCCGGCGCGGACGAACGCGATCTCGTCCCCCTTCGGACTGAACAGCGGGAACTGCTCGCCCTCCGTCGTGTTCGTGAGTTGCGTCGTCTTGAAGGTGTGGGCGCGGGTGAGCGACGGGTGCTCGGCGTCGTCCTGTTCGAGCAGGTAGATTTCGTCCGTGCCGGTACGGTCGCTCACGAACACGATCTTGGTGCTGTCCGGACTCCAACTCGGCTGGCTGTCCGCCCCGGTGTGGTCGGTCATGCGGGTGGACTTGCCGCCGTCGGGCAGCTTGGTCAGGAACAACTGCCCGTGACACACGATCACCGCGTGACGCTCCTCCGGGCTGAGCGCGTAGTCGGTCGCGTTGCGCACATACGTCTCGCTCCGCTCGGTGTTCGACTTGTCGTCGGCGTGAACTTCGATCGCCAGCTTCCGCGGGGTGCTGTTCGCGGTGGTGCTAACCACCCACAGGTCGGCCCCGCACTCGTACACGATCCACTCGCCGTTCCGACTGATGCGGGCACGCCGCACGGCGTCCTCGGTGTGCTTGGTCAACACTACCGGCGACCCGACCGCCGACAGGCCGTTCATCTCCTGCACGACGACGTTCTGGCACTTGGCCGGCGACCCCTGCTCGGTGACGTAGAACAGCCGCTTGCCGTCGGCGCTCCACATGGGGGCGGTGTCGTTGCCGTCGAACTTGGTGACCTGCTTCGTCTCGCTGCCGTCCGGCTTGCTCACGTACAGGTCGTCGTTGCTCGTCCCGCGGTAGCCCCGCCGCGACCACAGCCCCTGCCCGCGGACGAACGCCGCCTTGTCCCCCGTCGGGCTGAACTGCACGTCCTTCCCTTCGAAGAAGCCGGTGTGCTTGATCTCCGCCCCGCCGTCGGCCGGCACCGAGAGAAGTGTGATGTCGCCGGGGTAGTCGGTGCTGCGGCCGGACGCGAACACCACCGCCTTGCCGTCGTTCGACCACCCTAGCGGCACGTCGGCGGCCGAGTCGAACGTCAGGCGCTTCGGCTTGCCGCCGACCACCGGCACGACGAACACGTCGTAACTGCCGTGGCGGTTGGAGGCGAACGCCAGGTGCCGGCCGTCCGGGCTGAACAGCGGGGCGTAGTCGTGCGCCTCGTGCATGGTGACGGGGCGGGCCACCCCGCCGATGGCCTCGACCGTCCAGATGTCGCCCAGGTAGCTGAACGC
>JANNVG010001317.1:0-2894 GCA_031414395.1 Fimbriiglobus sp. | reverse complement strand
CCTTAACTTTTTGTTCCCACTCGCCGGGACGCCATGGTTGGGGGTGGGGATCCCCGCCCGGGGGGTGCGCGGCTCGTCGATGTCGTTACCACGCGGCCTGATAAATCCCCAGGATGTCGTCTTCCGTCACGGGGCGGGGGTTGAAGCGGGCGGTCCACTGCTGGTTCGCTTCGTGGGCGAGCAACCCGAGAATACCGGCGCTCACGCCCGCCTCTTTCAACGACTTCGGCAACCCGGCGGCGGCGGCCAGCCCCGCGAGGCGGTCGGCCAGCCGGTCGGCGGTGCCGGCGAGTTCGGCGTACCAGTCGCCCGCCACGACCGCGTTGAACCGCACCACATGCGGCAGCATCAGCCCAATCGCCACGCCGTGTGTCATGCCGTAGTGGGCGGTCAGCGGGTTCGCGCAACTGTGACACACGCCGAGCATGGCGGCTTCGATGGCCATGCCGGCGAGGTGCGCGCCGAGCTGCATGGCGGCACGGGCGGTCAGGTTGTTCGGCTCCTTCAGCACCGTCTCGAAGTTCGGGGCGAGGTACTCCCATGCGGCCCGGGAGCACATCCGCGAGAGCGGGTTCGCCTTGGTGCAGACGAACGACTCGACGGCGTGGGCGATGGCATCAATGCCGGTGACGGCCGTGACTCCCGGCGGCTGCGAGACGGTCAACTCCGGGTCGAGGACGCACACGCGGAACGCCGCCTTCTTGTCCCCGCACGCCATCTTCATGTGGCTCGAGGCGTCCGTAATCAGCGCGTAGCTCTGCGCCTCACTGCCGGTGCCGCTGGTGGTCGGCACGCCCACGCTCGGCAGCATCGGCTTCGTCGCCTTGTCGTGCCCGCGGTAGTCGGCCATCCGCCCGCCGTTCGTGAGCAGGAAGTTGATCCCCTTCGCACAGTCCATCGCCGACCCGCCGCCGACGGCCACGATCAGGTCGATGTCGTGCTCCCTCGCCGCCGCCACGCCCGCCCGCACCTCGTGTTCGGTCGGGTTCTCCTTCACCCCGTCGAACACGAACACGTCCACGCCCGCCGCCCGCAACACGTCCGCGGCCCGCTGCGGGTGGCCGACGTGCTCCAGGCCGGGGTCGGTGACGAGCAGGGCGCGACGGCCGAGGGGCCGGGCGGCGTCACCCAGTTGGGCGAGCGCCCCGGCCCCGAAGATCACACGACCGAGCGGCTGGAAGTCAAACGGCGACAGGCTGGCTGGGAGCAAGGTTGAGTGCCCGCTGCTTGTACAGGTGGGTGAACAGGTTGCCTTCGTGCGGCTGGTCCCAGGTGAGCCGGTTGGTCGGCAGTGGGCCGACGTTCAGCCGCTCGACGTGCGGGCAGGCCATGGCGTCGGCGATGAACCCGGCGTCCTGGGTAAACACACTCGCCGCGAGGGTGTACCCGATCCGGTGCAGTATATCCGCCTGCGGGCACTCGATCACGCTGGCGTACGGGAACAGGAACTCCTTGTTGGCGAGCGGGTGGTCGGGGCTGTCGCAGCGGATGATGGTGGGCAGCAAGTACGCGATGCGGCCTTCCTTCACCAGCCGCGGGCCGGAGCGGTACTTGGCCGTCACGTCCACGGCACCCGGCACCTTCAGCCCTTCGTCCACCATGTTGTTGATGGCCTCGGCCACCTCGGGCTTGGCGAACGCGCTGATCTCGCAGTTCGGGTCGTCCCACGGGCGGGGCACGACCGGGCCGAGCTTGCGGGCGAGGGCGTCGGCGATGGCGTCGGCGTTTTTGGGTGCCCACACGGCCGAAGCGTTCACGCACGCCCGCCCGCCGTTGCCCGCGATGCCTTCGAGCATCAGGTCCACGTACTTCTCGAAGCCGTCCGCTTCGTCCTCGCCGAACAGGAACTTGCTGTACCCGGTGCCGTGGATCTCCACCCGCGGGTCGTTCTTGTACGGGGCCATGGTGCGGTCGTCGCCGAACGCCATGCTCCGCCCGCACAGCCGCAGGATGTCACTCGACCCCGAGTGATCCGTCGGTAGGAACGCCAGGAACTGCGCCGGCAACCCGGCCTTGATGAACGACTGGATGACGCGGAAGGGGGTCCACGGTTCTTCGCGGCCGGGCTTCAGCAGGAGCGGCATCTTCAGCGCGATGGTCGGCACCCACAGGGAATGCACGCCGGGCGAGTTCGATGGCAGTGTCGCCCCGAACACGTCGGTGGTGGGGAAGAACGCCTGCATCCGCCCGCCCTTCGTCGTGTACCCCTGGTCCAGCGTTTCCAGGTCGGCCCCACGCATCAGACCGCCGAGCACTTCTTCGATGTTGCCCAGAACGTAATGCACCTTCAGCGCGTTCCGCCGGCAGAACACCATCGGGCTGCCGGTGGTGGCGCTCAGGTTCCGCACGTAGTCGTCGAACGTCAGTTCCGTCTCGCCGCACGGCAGGGCACTGTTCACGAAGTGGTCGGCGGCCTTCTTGTAGATGGCCAACAGGTCGCGCACGGGAATCGCCGCCAGCTCCTTGTGCAACCGCGGGGTCAGCCCGACATCCCGGCTGATCTGGCTGCCCGTCACCTGGCTCACCTCGGCCACCGGCTCGCCAGTCACGTGGTGAATCAGTTGGGCCTTGTCGAGGCTCGTGTACGCTTTGCCGAACCGCAGGGCGGGAATGTGGATCATGGCGGGTGGTTCGCTCAGGGCGGCTCAGAGATCGGGTGTGGGTAGAGGGTAGTGGTCCGTCTGTCGGTCGATGTCGGGTGATCCTGCCGGGTCTGGAGTGGCCTCGGCCGGGAGCGCGGGCGTCCCGCCCGCATCCGAGCGGGCGGGACGCCCGCGCTCCCGTGTCCAGTAGTCGATCCGCCGCCCGACACCAAGCGATAGTCGGACCACTACCCTCTACCCACACCCGATCTCTGAGCCGCCCTGAGCGAACCACCCGCCATGATCCACATT
>JANNVG010001316.1:0-11278 GCA_031414395.1 Fimbriiglobus sp. | reverse complement strand
TTCCGCCGGGTGCGGGCCGACCCGGCACTGCGGACGATCTGCGATCTGGCCGGGCGGTTCCGGCGGGTGGCGCAGAGCCAGCAGCGGCAGAAGGTGACGCACGGCCTCGACGACGTGGTCGGGGTGGAACCCGGCGGCGACGTCGGGCGGTTGTTGCCGGTCGAACTGGGCAAGCTGATGCTGCCCGAGTTGGAACTCGACACCCTGCGGCGGATCGCCGAGAAGCAGGCCCTGTGCCGCGAGCACCACGCTGTGGAGCCCGTCGGCAAGGGCCCGGTGGTCGTCTGCCTGGACGAGTCGGGTTCCATGGGTGGGGATCGCATCCACACGGCCAAGGCGCTCGCCCTGGCACTCGCCTGGGTGGCCCGCTCGCAGCGCCGCTGGTGTGCGCTCGTCGCGTACTCCGGTGACACGGGCGAGCGGCTGCTGCCGCTCCCGCCCGGCCGGTGGGACGAGACGAAACTGCTCGACTGGCTGACGGCGTTCATTGGGAAGGGGTCCGACCTCGACGTCCCCGTCCGCGAACTGCCCCGCATGTTCGCCGAGTTGAAAGCGCCCGCCGGCATCACGGACGTGGTGTTCGTCACCGACGCCGTCTGTCGCATCCCGCCCGACGTGCGGGACACGTTTCTCGCCTGGAAGAAGTCGGCTCGAGCCCGGCTCGTCACCCTGGTGCTGAACACCGCCGCCGGCGACCTGGCCGCAGTGAGTGATGAACTGCACTTCGTCGCCACCCTCGCCCCCGACGCCGACGCCGTCGGTCGGGTGCTCTCCCTGTAATCCGGTTCCCACTCCCCGCGACCCGGCGGCTCACCCCCGCCGGGTCGTTCCGTTCCGTCACCACTCCCAAGGAGGTTCCCATGTCCGCGCTCGCCGCGGCCCGTTCCGTCGCGCCCGTGCCCGTGTCCCTGCCCGCCGGCACCAAGCTGCTCGGCGAGGTGATCAGTTGGACGTGCTCGGGGGTGACCGTCACCCACCCCGCCCTCGTCGAAGCGCTGACCGACGCCGCCCTCGACCCGGCCGTCGCCCGCGAACTGGCCCCGCGGCACGCGTTCACCCGCGCGTGCAAGAAGCTGTCCGACGCCCGCTCATCCGCCGGGTGGCCGAGGACGACGCCACCCTGACGTTCCAGTTCACCCAGGAGACCCGCAGCACCGAACGCATCGAGTACACGCTCGAGACCATGCTCACGCTGGACAAGCAGACGGGCCGAGTCACCTGCGACCTGCCCGGGCTGGCCACGCTGGCGCAGGAGGAACTCGACCGCGCCGTCACCGCCCGCACCGGGGCGGACGTCACCCGCGTGGTGCAGAAGCTGTTCGAGCGGCACGCCGACCTGTTCCCCGTTCGCCCGCAGGGCGGGGTGTATTTCGTGCCCGAGCGGCACGTCGTCTTCGTGGAGAAGGTGCAATCGCTGCTCGGCCGGCTGGGCGGGCAGGTGCTCCGCTTCCCGGTCCCGGCCGGGACGAGTTGGTGTTGCCCGTCGCCCTTCAGGCGATCGTCGGTATCACGTTCCTGGGGAGGTACTTGAGCGGTACTGTTCGAAAACATTGTCATCGAACAGGCCGATCGGTCGGACGTGACTGACGGCCACGAACTGACGGGCACGAGTGAGTGCGACCCACGCCGCTCGCATGCCGTCACTTGCCGGGTTCGGAGATGGAAGAACATCCTCACAACTGGGGAGGAAGACGGCATCGAACTCCAGCCCGACGATGCTGTTGTAATCCGTCAGGATGATCTTCTCCCCACTCTCCCGCACGTCCTCACCGATCGCCCAGCGCGTGCCGATGTCACACTGCTTGAGCCCGGTAATCACTCTCTCGCGCCACGTCTCGCTCCGTGTGTGAGGCACGACTACGGCGACCGACCAGTTCGCCCCTCCCCCCCGCCGCAACTTGGACACTCGATCAACCAGCCAATCGGCTTCGACCTCAATGTCCTCGTGGCGGACTAACTCTGGGGGCATTCCCATTCCCGAAGCCCACCGCCTCGGCGCCTTCAACTCGTGCAACCCGCTCAGTCGGCGGTAGCAGTCGAGGAACGTGAACACGGCCTTCGACCAGCGGTAGTTCGTTTGCAGTCGGAACACTCGGCTTATGTCGGTACGAATGCCCGCTTCCTCCCACCCGATCAGTCCGCCCTCGGCAGACACTTTCTGCTCCAGGTCGCCGACGAGAGTGACGCTGTTCAGTGGAGGCGCGGCGAGGGCGATGAGTAAACGGAGAACGAGCGGGTGGTAGTACTGTGCCTCGTCGATGACCGTGTGAGACCACTGACGAAGCGGTTTGGCGAGCGGTTTCTCAGTGACGGAGTTCCGCGTGACCAAGTGGACCAACCAGAGGAGCAGGTAGCGGTCGGCGAGTGACAACTGACGGTTCGCGATCCGCTCGTGTGTGCCCGTCGCGAACTTTTCTGACACAGCTCGATCAAACGCCCCCGCCACGGCGTCCCGCGCGACGCCCGAGGTGTAGAACCGGCCGAGCAACACTGGGTAATCGGTCGCCACCACATCCATGAGTCGATCACGAACGGACGCCACGCGCTCCCGCGCCCGCCGCAACACCGGGCGAACTCGTTCGTACTCGCGGCTGTCGGTTGCTCGTGTGCCTTTCTCCCGCCGCTGCCGCTCGTTCCCCTTGGGATCGCGGAGTTGGCGAAGCGTGTCGTCCAATTCGCCCTGAACGCGATCCAGCGCGGCTCGGACGACGGCGATGCGTGCCTCTAACCCGGCGACGGTGCCCGACCCGGCGAGCAAGTCGTCGCTGAACCGCGGGCGGATCGGTTGACCGTCGAAGGAGTCGGTGAGTTCCGCTCGCAATTCAGCGATACCTTCCGCAACACTCTCCGCAGCGGGGTTGTGGAAATCTCCGTTCGCGTCACGCCCGTTCAGAAACGTGGCGAGCATCAGTTCAGTGAAGCCGTTCCATCGTCCGCCCGGCGCGTCCGGGGTGCCAAGTTTCACGTCGCGCAGCTCTTCGGCCTCGCCAGACGTGATCCGGTACTCACCAGGCTTCCGGCCAACGGGCACGTACTCCCGGACGAGTTTGGCGATCCAGTCTTCGATGTGTCGCACGGCCACGTCGCCGACATGCAAATCCTGTAGGCTCTTCTGAAGGTACGGCACGAGGTGTTCTTTCCAAACGACCACTTGCATGGTGTCCGTGCCGAAGAAGTCGGACGGCGCGCCCGGAACTTCCGCCGGGAGGACCTCCTGCTGCTCGTTCAGAAGGTACGGGATGCGGTGGAGGGCGACGGAGGTTTTCCCGACCCCAGGCCCACCGGTGAGCAAATACAGTCCGGCCATCGGGCCACGAATCTGGTCGTCCTGGCTCAAGTCACGCACTTCGATGATGTCTTTCAACCCGAACGAATGGACCGCTGGAGCGAGTTCGGACGGAGACGTGGCCGGTTCCGGCCGATTGTCCTCGCTCACCACTCCACCGGAGTCGCGATATTCGAACTCGATCAATTTGCCGTTGTTGAATCCGTACCGCACCCACGGACCGACTGGCCATTCTTTCACTTTTGTCGGCATGTGAGGCGGGCCGTATTTCAGTTGCTCGGGATACTCACCCGTGGTGTCGAGATGATGCTGCAGTAGCGTTGGAATGCGGCCGACCCAGTGCGTCCAGTTGAAGACTCCTTCGCCAACGAAGGTGGCTTCGACCGGGGCATGAGAGAGGTAGACGGTCTCCCGCTCACCGTCGGACCACACCATCCCGACACTGGCGTTGAACCACACGCGCCGGAGGGCGGCACCCGCGCGCCGATTGCCACTTGCGATACCACCGAGTATCCGATTCGGGTCTACTGTGGACGCGAAGCCCACCGAGAAGGCTGGATCATTGGAAGGTCGCTCGCGTTCCTTGTCGATGAGTTGAACCAACTCTGACACCTTGGCCACGGCCTCGTCGCTGTAGGTGGATTGCGTTACCCAGGACATCTCCCACACCTCGCAGGGTTCAGATGCAGCCACTTCGGTCGTGGAACCAGGGTGCCGACGATTGGGTGTGCGAGATTGTCCGACAGATTACCCCTGATTGCAAGTGTCTGCCGTAGCAATCGCAGCCAAAGCCGGCATGATCAGTTTCACCCGCAACGTAGAACCTCGCCCCGCCGCCGCCCCCGGCTCCCTCGGCCCCGTGGCCTCGCCGCCGGGCGGTGGGTGCGGCTGAAGGCCAAGATGATGGAGTGGAAGGACGCCGTGCTCGACCGGGCGACGGCGGCGATCCAGGCGGTCACGCTCACCGCCCGCATGCTCGCGGCTGTGCTGCCACTCAAGCGGATCGCCCTGGTGGCCGGGGTGGTCGGGCTGACCGTCGGCGTGGTCAGCCTGGTGTGCCCGCCGGCCCTGGCCGCGGCGGTGAGCGCGGTCGGCGGGGCGGTGACGGCCGCCGCCACCCAGGTGGCCGGCGTGCTGCGGAAGGGCGGGTGGCTCGCCCCGACCACCACCTGACTCGTGACGGCGGGTGGGGGGAGGAACACGTCCGGCCGGTCGCACGCTCCGGCGTGCCAGCCCGCGCGGACGAACACGCCGTCACCTCGTCACTCCCCACTCCGGAGACCGCCATGCTCCTGGCCTTCACCTTATTCTGGTTTTTACTGGCCGCATTCATGCTCTGCCGCTGACCACCCACCCGGAATACCCCGTCATGGTGTACGTGCTCGCATGGCTGATCTTCGTCGCCCTGGCGGCCGCCTGATGGTCCGTTTCACTGGCCTGCCTCCGGGGTACGGCCAGCGGGACCGAACTGGCCACCGTACCGCACCGCCCGGCGACCGCGGCGGTCACCGTCGTCGTCGTCTCGCTCACCTCGTTCGTGCCGTTCCCCCCTCGGGTGGGCGGCCGGGCTGATCGTGTGGGGGTTGGCCGCGTTCGCCGGAATGGGGCTGCCCGCCGGCCTGGCGGCCGGCTCCCTGCTCACCCGCCTGCACGTGCTCGGGGTGATGGCCCTGTTCGGCCTCAGACCTAATCCGTTGGAGTCGCGTATGCCCCGAACCGTCGTCCTCGACGAACTGCACCTGACGTTCCGCATCCCGGCTGCCCTGCCCGAACGGGAAGTGCGGGCGATCCGCCGCGTCTTGAACTCGACGGCGTTCACCGCCGCCGTCCGCCGGGCCACCCGCGCCGCCCTCCGCGGCCGGCCGGCGCTCAAGCCGGTGCGGGTGACGGTCAGCCGTTGACTGGTTCGCCCCGGCACGCCTTCGGGTACCGGGGCCGTTGAAACTCCGCCCGGACTGCCGAGCGGAGGACGGAGCGTCCTTTTTCTTACCCGTCAGCCGCCCGATCCGCCTGCGGGTCGGGTCACTTCCCCTGCTGGTCCTTCACCCACTTGGGGGCCTGGGAGGCCGGCCCCTCGTACTCCCGCCCGCGGCCGCCGCCGACCGGGCCCACCCCGCCGCCGACGTTCTCCTTCACCCGGATGTGCGGGTCGGCCGGCCGCGCCGGCCCCGTCGGTGCCGACTCGCCGCACCCGGCCACTCCCGCGACCACCGCCAACAGCAGAACCCGCCTCATGGCCGCCCCCCTCGGAGCCGTTCGCCGCGTACGGCTCCGTCCGAACCGCTTCCGCCGGTCGGGCGGGGCGGGCGTCGGGCGGGAAACCGTCGGCGACACGAATGCTACTCAAACGCATCATCGCATCCGGAACTCTACTCGTGCATCATGAACCGGGACGAGCGGCGATTCCTCGAACGTGTCGGCGACCGCGTCCGTGAACTACGGGCGGCGGCCGGGCTGACGCAGGCGCAACTGGCCGACCGGGCCGGCCTGCACCGCACGTTCATCGGCAGCGTCGAGCGCGGCGAACGCAACGTCGCCCTGCTCAGCCTGCGGCGGATCGCCAAGGCGCTCCGGACCACGCCGACTGAATTGCTGTTCACTGGGACTGACGAGAACTGATCCAACATCCAACCGGGCTGATGACTATCGCAAAACTTGGGGTTTCGAGAACGACGGTGCCGCCACCCCTGGCGTAATCGAGGAGGCCTGGAGGGAGCCTTCCGCAGGATGCTCAACCGCCAGTTCTCACTCGCGCACACACTTGATTCCGAGGGGTCGGCGGAAGAGCAGTTTGAACTAGGGTGACAGCTATCGCGTGTCGGTCGCAGCGGGACCACTGGCCCTGGACAAGGACTGACGGCCGGCAACTCCCGGTGAGACGGGCTCCGGACGTCTGAGAGCCTGTGAATCAATCCCCTCGGGCCCGTCAAAAACCCATGTTTTCGGCTGATCAGGGGGGATTGATTCACAGGCTCTGAGTCGACTTCCGCGACCCGATTTGCATCATGTCACGAATGCTCTCCGAGTTCGTCGGGCGAGGTGATGTCGAACCCGCCATTTCGCCCGGTGGTGTTCACTGACCTCCGGAGAGCCTTCCTCTCGCGTCGAGTGGTGTCATGCCCGTGGTCGACTCCCAACCCCCCTTCCGCCGGCCCGGCATCACCCGCCGATTGGATCCGCCAGTCCTGCCAGTTGGAACAACAGGGGCGGTGGGTCGAAGCCGAAACGGCGGTGCGGCGGGCAGTGTCGATGGCCCCGGACTGGTCCGCCGCCCACGAGTCACTCGGGCTGCACTTGACGCGGCGAGGCCGGTTCGCGGAGGCGGTCGAGTGCTTGCGGCAAGCGGTAAGCTGCGACGGCCGGTCCCTCTCTGCCAGCAACAACCTGGGGGCCGTCGCCGCTCAGGCAGGCGAGTTCGAGACGGCCATTGAGGCGTTCCGGGCGGCCGTGGCACTCCGCCCGGACGGCCTGGAGGCGCGGTTGAACCTGGGGTTGGCGTGCCTCCAGGCCGGCCGACTCGAGGACGCTGTCGCGGCCTACCGGACCGCCGAGGAGACCGCGCCCGGGCACGCGGAGACGGCCTTCCGGCTGAGCGTGGCTCTCGGCCGTCTCGGCCGACTCGGCGAAGCCGAAGCGGAAGCCCGCCGCGCGGTCGAACGGGCGCCCGACTCGGCGGAGGAACTGCGGCAGCACGGCGACCTGCTCCGGCGGTTGGGCCGCCCCGTTGATGCAGTGCCCCCGCTGCTCCGGGCGGTGGCCCTGCAACCGGGCGACCCGGTGCTGCGGATGGACGCGGCCGTTGCCCTGCACGAGGCCGGCCGCACCCACGAGGCGCTCCGCGAGTTCGGGACGGCCGCCGCCGCCCTGCCCGACTCGGCCGACCACCAGACCAACCTGGGCGTCGCGCTGGCCGAGGCGGGCTACCTGGAGGAGTCGGCGGAGTGCCACCGCCGGGCCGTCGAGTTGAAGCCCGACCTGGCCGAAGCGCACAACAACCTGGCGATCACACTCGTCCGCCTCCGCCGGCACGAGGAGGCGGTGCGGCACTACGACCGGGCCGCCACCCTCCGGCCCGACTACGCCGACGCGCGGGCGAACCGGGCGCGGGCTTTGCTCGCCACCGCCCCGTGCGCGGAGGCGTGGCGGGAGTACGAGTGGCGGCTCCGCGGCGACAAACCCCGCCTGCCCGCCCGCACCTGCCCGCGGTGGGACGGCACCCCGTTGCCGGCCGGTACCCGACTGCTCCTGGTCGCCGAGCAAGGGCTGGGCGATGTCATCCAGTTCGTCCGGTTCGCCCCGGAGGTGCGGAGCCGGTCGGGCGTGCCGGTCGTGGTGGAGTGCGTTCCGGAGCTACACCCCCTTCTTACTGGGGTGAACGGGGTTGACGCGGTGGTCGCGCCCGCCGACGGCGACCACGGGTGCGCCGCCCACCTACCGCTCATGTCGGTGCCGGCGGTGCTGAACCTCGATGAGGCCGGACTGCGGGGCCTCCACCTGCCGTACCTCCTCCCAACCCCCGACCGTGTGGACGCCTGGCGGCAGCGGATCGCGGCAGGTTCGCTCGAATCGCGGTGGCGGGTCGGCATCACCTGGCAGGGCAACCCGAAGTTCAAGGCAGACCGGGCGCGGTCGATCCCGCTCGTGCAGTTCGGGCCGCTCGCGTCCGTGCCCGGCGTGCAACTGGTGTCACTGCAAAAGGGGGCGGGGGCGGAACAAGTGGCAGAGGTGCCCGGCCTGAACGTCCTGGCCCTCGAACCAGACCTGGACGCCGGCGGGGCGTTTCTCGACACCCTGGCCTTACTCGCCTCGCTCGATGTGGTCGTGACGGCCGACACGGCCGTGGCGCACGTGGCCGGGGCGGCCGGGGTGGCGGTGTGGGTGGTGCTGCCGTTCGCCGCCGACTGGAGGTGGGGCGTCGGCCGCGCGGACTCACCGTGGTATCCGACCGCGCGGCTCTTCCGCCAGCCCCGCCCCGGCGACTGGGAGCCGGTGTTCGACGAGATCGCCGGGGCGTTGGCCGCGCGGTTCGGGGTGACGCGGGTGCCCGCCACGGACGCGGTCGGCGGGGTGGTGTCCACGCTCCGCCAACAGGCGCACGCGGCGCGGGGCCGCGGGGATCACGCCGTGTGCGTTCTCGCACTCCGGGAGGTGCAGAAGCTCCGCCCACACGACCTGGAAGGCCTCCACGAGTTGGCGCTCGCGCTCGCCCGGAACAAGGACCGGTACGAGGCCGAGTTGTGCTTCCGCCGCGGTCTGGCAATCAAGCCGGACGCGGCCGAGGTGTGCAACAATTACGGCATCCTGCTGGAGGAGTGCGGGCGGGCGGACGAGGCGTGCGAGATGTTCCGCCGGTCGCTGGCGGCCAACCCGCGGTCGCCGGAGACGCACAGCAACCTGGGCGTCGCCCACGCCGCCCGCGGCGACTACGAGGCGGCGGTGTCGAGCTACGCCGAGGCGTTGCGGCAGAAGCCCGACCACCCGGCCGCGTGGAGCAACCTGGGCAACTCGCTGCGGAACCTGGGCCTGCCGTGGCAGGCGGTGGAGGCGCTCGACCGGGCCATCGCGGCCAGCCCGGACTACGCCGAGGCGCACAACAACAGGGGCATCGCGCTCGTCCTGCTCGGCCGGATCGACGAGGCGCTGGCGTGCTACCGCCGGGCGTTGGACCTCCGCCCGGACTACGCCGAGGCGCACCTGAACCGGGCGTTGTCGCTGCTGGCGTCGGGGCAGACGGGCGAGGGGTGGAGGGAGTACGAGTGGCGGCTCCGCGCGGGCGGGCACGGCTCGCGGACGCTGCCCGGCCGCGCGTGGGACGGGGGGCCGGTGCGGGGCGGGCCGCTCCTGCTGACGGCCGAGCAGGGGCTGGGCGACACCGTCCAGTTCGCCCGGCTGGTGCCGCTCGCCGCCCGGCAGGCCGGGGTGCCCGTCGTGCTCGAATGCCAGCCGGCCCTCATCCCGCTGATCCGCTCGTTCCCGGAGGTGGGGCGGGTGATCCCGGCCGGCGGCCCGCTCCCGCCGGCCGCCGCGCACGCCCCCCTGCTCTCGCTCCCCGGCCTGCTCCGCCTGACGCCCGCCGGGCCGGAGGGCGTGCCGGTGCCGTACATCCACCCCGACCCCGAGCGGGTCGCCTACTGGCGGAGCCGCCTGAACGAATTGCTGCCGGGCGCGGCCTTCCGGGTGGGCATCGGCTGGCAGGGCAACCCGCGGTTCAAGGCCGACCAGTTCCGCTCCATCCCGCTCGCCCACTTCGGCCCGCTCGCGTCCGTCCCCGGGGTGGGGGTGGTGAGTTTGCAGCGGGGGGCGGGGGAGGAGCAGTTGGGCCGCCTGCCCGACTGGTTCCCGGTCGCCCGCCTGGGGGCGGACGCCGACCGGGAGGGGGCGTTCGTCGACACCCTGGCCGCGGTCGCCTCGCTCGACCTGGTGGTCACGTCGGACACCGCCCTGGCGCACGTGGCCGGGGCGGCCGGGGCGGCCGTGTGGGTGGTCCTGCCGTTCGCCGCCGACTGGCGGTGGGGGCGGGGGCGGGCCGACTGCCCGTGGTACCCGTCCGTGCGGCTGTTCCGCCAGCCCCGCCCGGGCGACTGGAATGCCCCCTTCCGGCACATGGCCGACGAACTCGCCCGGCGGCTCGGGCGGCCGCGAGTGCCGACCCCGGACGGCGTCGCGGAGGCCATTTCCGAGTTCGCACGGCGCGGGTCGGCCGAGGTGCGGGCGGGCCGCTTGCCTGAGGCCGTCGAGCAGTACAAACGGGGTCTTCGGGTCGATCCGACGCACCCGGACCTGTTGCACAACATGGGCGTAGCGTGGGCGAAACAGGGCAAGCTGGCCGTCGCCCAGTGTTACTTCCGCGAAGCCGTCCGGGTGAAGCCCGCCGCCGTTGACACGCACAACAACCTGGGCTTGGCCTACCTGCAGCAGGACCGGCTCGACGAGGCGGAGGCGGCGTTCCGGGCCGCGCTGCGGGAGTCGCCCGACCACCCGGACGCGCTCAACCACCTGGGCGTCGTGTTCGCTAACCGCGAGCAGTGGGCCGACGCGGTGGTGTGGTACGAGGCGGCGGTGAAGGTGAACGCCGGGTCGGCCGAGGTCCGCAACAACCTGGGAAACGCCCTGCGACGGCTCGACCGGCTGGACGAGGCCGAACGGCACCTGCGGCGGGCGACGGAACTGCGGCCGGACGCCGCCGACATGTGGAACAACCTGGGCATCGTGCTCGGCCAGCAGGGCCACTCCGGCGACGCGCTGGCCTGCTTCGAGAGGGCCGCGACCGTGGACCCGAACCATGCCGACGCGTGGAACAACCGCGGCGTCTCCTTGGCCGACCTCGGCCGCGAGGCCGAAGGCCTCGACCACCTGGAGCGGGCGGTCCGGCTCAAGCCGGACTTCCCCGAGGCGCACAAGAACCTCGGGCTGACGCGCCTCATCCGCGGCGACCTCCGCGGCGGGTGGGGCGAGTACGAGTGGCGGTGGCGGTGCAAGCCGGTCGCCCCGCGGCCCCTGCCCGGACCACGGTGGGACGGCGGAGGCGTCCGGGGAGGCCCGTTGTGATCTTCCCCAAGGAAAGTGGACAGTGAGTTAGCGGTTACGAAAACAAACCGGTCTGGTTTCCGAAATAACAATAACGCTGGATGTTCATTAGCGTTTGGGGTCTCATCATGCGATTTCATCAACTATCTTCTATTAAAGCCGACGAGCCTTTGCAGAGGGTTTTGAGATATCACATCCCAAATCTTTATTATACGACTTTGTGGAGTCATGATACGTTTTCGATAGAACAACTATTATCGGTGAAGCTGTTTATATCAGGCCATACACCTGTTGATGTTCTATCAAATCCACTGTCATTACCACTATACCTCACGCGGGTGAGGTTGAGGCTGGGTGAAGGGTCTCGAAGCGGAGGGTGAGGAGGGAAGCCATGGCGTCGCGGTGGGTGGTGCCGAGTCGGTCGAGCGTGTCGTCGATGGCGGCTTTGAATGCCGGGTAGTCGGC
>JANNVG010001315.1:0-6087 GCA_031414395.1 Fimbriiglobus sp. | reverse complement strand
GTGGGCCGCGGGGTGTACCCCCCCCCGGGCCCCCCCCGCCCCACGGCTCGCCGAACTCGGCCGGCGTGCCGTCACTTTAAGTCCCACGGGGCTTCCATCATGTTCACGATGAACCGGGCCGCCTTCCGCACGGCCGCGTCTTCGGCCGTGGCCAGCGTCTCCCCGCTCTGGGTGAGGACCCGCCCGGTCGCCGTCACCCGCACCGGGGTCGGGTTCTTGTTCAGGTTGTTCGGGTCTTCGGGGGCGGGCGGCTGAAGGCTCGGGTCGAACGCGGTCGGCTCCGGCGTCGCCCGCTTCGGCCGCTTCCCGTTCGACAGGAGTTCGCCCGTCCGCAGGTCGCGCCACACCAGGTCCACGTGGATCGTCAGTTCGGATTCCAGCGGCAGCGCTAGCAGGTTGCGGGTCGGCACCGACTTGTTGACCAGCATGATGGTGCCGATCAGTTCGGTGTCGGCGCGGGCCGGGTCGGAGATCACCTTGATGGGCGTCTTGCGGGCGGTCAACTCCTTCACCACCGCGTCGGTCAGTTCCACGTCGATGTTGCGGAGCGGGGTGGTCACCACCGGGGCCAGCTTGAACGTGGGGATGTACACGCTCCGGATGTTCGGGTCGAACGGCGGCTCGGTGGTGTACCCGAACAGGCTGAAGTTGCCGCCGTTGCGACAGCCCAGCCCGGCGGCGGTGCCGGCGAGCAGGGCGGACAGGAACAGGCGGCGGGAGAGGCGGCGGCTATCGCCCATCGTAGCCCCCCTGGATGGGCACCACCGGGGCGGGCTGCGGGCGGGTCGGCCGCTTCACCGTCGGGTCGGCGGGCACGCCCTCCGGCCGCGGCTTGTTGTTGAACAGGTTGTCCATCCCGTCCTGCACCTGTTCCAGCATCGACTGCTTGCCGGCCGCTTTGTCCGCCTCCCGCTGGGCCTGGATCTTCTTCATCTCCTCCACCCTCGTGGCGGCCAGGTCCGACCACCGCGTGCCCGGATACCGTCGCTTCACCAGCTCGAAGCAGAAGTACGCCGAGCCGTACTTGCCCGTGCGGCGGTAGTACTCGCCCGACTCGAAGTCCCGTTCCGCCTGCCCCTCGCGGATGGTCAACTTCTGCTTGGTCAGCCACTCCACCTTCGCCGGGTCGCGGCGGTACTCCGGCTGGCTGGCCTCGATGGAGTGAACCAGTTGGAGGGCCTCGTTCGACTTCTGCCCGTCGTACCACGGCCCGCCGGCGGCGCGGTTCTTGGCGTCGATGGCGTACTTCACCGCCTCGGCCCGCAGGGGGCTGTCGGGGAAGTGCTCGGACAGGGTGCTGAAGTAGTGGTCGGCGTCGTCGTAGTTGCCGCGGCTGTAGTGCAGGTAGCCGGCCCAGAACATGGCCCGCTCGGCGCACTCGGCGTGCGGCGCGCCCTCGGCGATGTTCTCGTAGCACTTCACCAACTCGCCGTCGAAGTCCAGCCGCGGGCGGGTGGCGTCGGTGAAGTTGGGCACCCACCCGGCCTGCTTCACCTCGCTCGTGTTCTCCGGCATGATGTCCTTCCGCCAGTCCTCGGCGATGGCGAACATGCGGTCGGCCGCCTGCCGGCTGTACACCCCACCCACATGGTCCTTCAGGTAGCGGTTGTAAGTGGCCACCGCGTCGGGCAGCTTCTTCTGGAGCCGGCAGCACTCGCCTTCGAGGAACCGCGCCTTCTCGACCATGTGGCCGGGGTTGTACGAGTTGTCGGCGATGGGGCCGAACCGCGCCCGCGCGTCGGCGTACTTCTCTTCGGCGAACGCTTGCTCCGCCTCGCCCATCTTCTCGGCCGAGTACGGGTCGTGGTACGAACTGTTCAGGGTGGAGGTGAGTGTGTCCTTCACCTGCTCGGTGAACGACTTCTTGCCCCGCTTCGCGCCGATCGGCGTCGAGCAGCCTGTGCCGGCGGCCACCGCCAGCAGCAGCAACAGCGGCACGAACAGTCGGCGGGTGATGGACATCGCTCGGCTCCCCCGGCGGCCTGCCGCCCGATCCCCTCGAGCGGGTCGGCGGGCCGATAGCACACCGATGCGGGGCCGTATGCCGCGGAATCCCCTCTGCTGTCGCCGGGGTCTGTGACCCCGGACCCGGCCTCACAGAGGCCGGCTACAACAGACGGTCACCCACCGTCGAGGTAGGCGAGCATCCGCGGGCGGCGACCGAGCACGTAGCTGACCGTCTGGCCGAGGACCGCCCGCACCTCCCGCCGAACGAGCGGCGGGGCAGGGGGGGGCGGGTCGCGGCCGGGCGTCCGGTCGGCGAGGGCGGCCAGTGCGGCCCACGCCGGGTCGGACAGTGGTCGGCGGTCGCGGACGCTTGGCGAGCAGGTCGGGCACACCACTCCACCGGCTTCGGGGCTGAAAACGACCCGGACGGCGGACGCTGGCGGCACGAGCAGCTCGCGGGCGCACACGGCACACGCATCGAGTCGCGGGCTATACCCGAGCTCCTTGAGCCAAACAAGCTCAAAGGCGGAAATGGGGTCATTCTCTTCGCCGCGACCCGTGGGAGCGGTGTCCCCGACCGCTCCCCCGGGTCGCGGCGAAGACTTCAAACTTCTCAGCACCCCCAGTGCCGTGTCGAAGAGTTCCGGGTGCGGGTCGTAGTCTTGCGTGCCGTCGGCCAGCAGCTCGGCCACATAGTACCCGATGTTCAGTGCGGTCATGTCGGTGCGCAGGTGCGGGAATCGCTCGGCGACCTGGGCTTCGATCAACAAGTCCAGCCCGCCGTGCGCCTTCCGCAGGTACGTCACCCGGCAGACGGTGAGCAGGTCGAAGGCGATCTCGAACTGCGAGTTCAGCCGCCGCCCGCCCTTCGCCAGCGCCCGCACCTTGCCGAACTGGCGTGTGAACAGAGTGGTGATGCGGCTGGTCTCGGACCAGTCGGTGCCACGAACGACGAGTGCCAGTGCGGTTTCTGCCATGTGTTGATTCTCGGACGCGAAGCCTGTTGCGGGCGAGTATCTCGGCCGTGTTCAACTCCCACGGGCCGGAGGCCCGTGCCACCAACTGTGTCACTGCCTGTTGCGGGCGCGTGTTCTATACTGGCTCGGCGAGACTTTTCAGCGCCGCCCATCTTGGCCCCGAGGTGACGCGCCCGTGACTGCCGCGACGGACGAATTGCCCGTGACCACTGCTCCGACGCCCGAACCCCTCACGCCCCAGGCCGACGAACTGCCGCTCACGGTGGTGGAAAACCGCCTCGCGTGGAGTTGGGCCGACTTCGTCGAGATGTGGCGGTTCCGCGAGCTGTTCTTCTACCTCACCCTCCGCGACATCCGCCTGCGGTACAAGCAGACGGCTCTGGGCGTCGGCTGGAGTGTGTTCCAACCGCTCGCCACGATTCTGGTGCTGGTGGTGTTCGTCGGCTTCCTGGGCAACGCCCGCGGGGGCATGGATCAGGCCCAGTATGTGCTGTTCGTCATCGCCGGCGTCATCCCGTGGACGTTCTTCGACAGCAGCGTGCGGAACGCCGGCAACAGCCTGGTGAACAACGAACGGCTGGTGACGAAGACGTACTTCCCGCGGGTGGCACTGCCGGCGGCGAACGTGTTCGCGGCCCTGTTCGACTTCGTCATCTGCCTCGGTCTGTTCGCCGTGATTGCCACCGGGTACGCCATCTTCGGACAGGGCGTGACGCTCACGTGGCAACTGCTGCTCGCCCCGCTGGTGGTCGGGCTGTTGGCATTGCTGGCGTGCGGGCTGGGCGTGTTCCTGTCGGCACTGGTGGCGTCGCAGCGCGACTTCCGCTTCCTCATCACCTTCGGCATGCAGCTGTGGATGTTCGCCACCCCGTGCATCTACCTGCCGGCCGACACGCCCACACTCCAGAGCTGGCACTGGCTGCTCCAACTCAACCCGGTGTACGGGCTGGTGTACAACTTCCGGGCGTGTACGCTCGGCCTGCCGATGGACTGGCCGTCGCTGGTGATCGCGGCGGCGGCGGCGGTGCTGTCCGTGGTCGGCGGGGCGATCTACTTCCGGCGGGTGGAACGGGCACTGTCGGATACGATTTAGGCGAACCCGGCCCGCAAGGGCCGCGGGTGCGAACCAGCACTCACCGGCACCCACCGACCTTGCGGTCGGGGTTCGCCAAGAATTCCAGGAGGAGAATGCCATGCTCGGCACGACACTCAACCCGACGGACTTCCTCAAACGGCTCGGCGAGGAGTGTACCCGCGTCGATCCGGCGAGCGTGAAGTCGCTCGCCGATGTCATGTGGGAGCGGTACGTGGCCGGGCGGATGATCTTCGTCATCGGCAACGGCGGCAGCGGGTCGAACGCCTCGCACTTCTGCGAGGACATCGGCAAGGGCACGCTGAAACTGCCCGAAGACCTGCACCACGACGGCAAGAAGCGGTTCCGCATCCTGAGTCTGACCGACAACACGCCGTACATCCTGGCGTGGGCGAACGACGAGGGGTTCGAGCGGGTGTTCGTCGAGCAACTGCGGAACCTGGCCAGCCCCGGCGACCTGCTGATCGCCATCAGCGGCAGCGGGAACAGCAAGAACATCCTGCTGGCGGTCGAGTGGGCGAAGCGGAACGGCGTGACGACGTTCGGCTGCACCGGCTTCGGCGGCGGCAAGCTGAAGACGCTGGCCGACCACAACCTGCACTCGCCCATCGACGACATGGGGATCGTCGAGACGGTCCACTTGGCGGCCTTCCACTGGGTGGTGGACGACCTGCACCGAAGAGCGTCGATGTGATCCACACGGCGAGCGGGGGGCGTCAGTCCCCTGGTCCGCCTCTCAAAACCAGGGGGCTGACGCCCCCCCGCTCGCCTGGAGTTTCCCTTGCCCCCGCCTGCCGTCCGTGTTGACCGCCTGAGCAAGTCGTTCACCCTCGGGCAGACGCAACTCGGCTACCACAACCTGACCGAGACCATCAAGCGGGCCGCCCGCGGGGTGGCCGGCCTGTTCACCGGCAAGCTGTTCAACAAGTCGCCCGCCACGCCGCCATACTGGGCGCTGCAAGACATCAGCTTCGACGTGGAGCCGGGCGAGGTGGTCGGCGTCATCGGCCGCAACGGGGCGGGGAAGAGCACGCTGTTGAAAATCCTGTCGCGGGTGACCATCCCCACTGAGGGTCGGGTGGAACTCCGCGGGCGGATGGGCAGCATGTTGGAGGTGAACGCCGGTTTCCACCCGGAACTGACCGGCCGTGAGAACGTGTTCCTGGCCGGCAGCATCCTGGGCATGAGGCGGAAGGAGATCCTGTCGAAGTTCAATCAGATCGTCGAGTTCGCCGAGATCGGACAGCACCTTGATACGCCGGTGAAGCGGTACAGCAGCGGGCAGTACGTGCGGCTGGCGTTCGCGGTGTCGGCGTATCTCGAACCCGAAATCTTGATCGTCGATGAAGTGCTGGCGGTGGGCGACGCCACGTTCCAGCGGCGGTGCATTGACCGCATGGCGGACCTGGCCCGCGACGGTCGCACCATCCTGTTCGTCACGCACAACATGCAGCTCATCCCGCGGCTGTGCCGGCGGGCGGTGCTGCTGGAGAAGGGCCGGATGGTGGGCATCGGCCCGTCGGCCGAGATGACGAGCAAGTACATGGAACGGCTGCTCGAAGACAGCCGCGTGGCCGACCTGCGGGACAAGCACCACACGGGCGACGGGCGGGCGGTGTTCGTGCGGGCCGGCGTGACCGACGGGGAAGGGCGTCCGCTGTCGGTGTTCGTGTCCGGCTCCGATCTGGTGGTGCGGATGGAAGTGGAGGCGAAACAGGAACTGCCCGACGTGAACCTGCAAGTGGTGTTGGGCAGCCTGCACGGGCACCGCACCATCAGCGGGTGGAGCCGCGAAGACGGGTTCGACGTGTCGCTCTCGCCGGGGATGCACGCCTTCGAGTGCCGCTTCCGCCGGGTGAACATCCGGCCGGGGCACTCGTTCCTGATTCACCTGAGCATGGCCGGCGGGAACGGGGCACTGTTCGACGCGGTTGAAAACGCGGTCGTGTTGGACACCGTCAGCGACGACAAGTCGTCGCACCTGAGCACCAGCCAGGACCACGGCACGGTGTACTGCGAACACAGTTGGAAGCGGGTGTAACATGGAACCGGGAACGGAGTGACCGGGTG
>JANNVG010001314.1:0-9153 GCA_031414395.1 Fimbriiglobus sp. | reverse complement strand
ACGTGCTCTGCTCGCTCCGCGAGCGGTCTTCCGAACCCGCTCGCGGAGCGAGCAGAGCACATTCACCCTTGCGCGGACGCACTCCCTGCCCTACAATCGCGGCACCCCCACCGGGGTTCGCCGCATGTTCGCCGACATCTCCGACCGCATCCGCGCCAACCCGCCCGCCCTCCACTACGGCGCGGCGGTGACGGACTTCGACGCCGACGGTCAGCCCGAATTCGTGATCGCCGGGTTCGGCGGGCCGAACCGCGTGCTGCGGTGGGACGGCGAGCAACTCTGGGACATCGCCCCCCGCTCCATCGCCGACCCCGACCGCCAGACGCTCTCACTCATCGCCGGGGACGTGGACGGCGACGGCCGCGAAGAACTGTACGCCATGCACGCGGACACGTTCGCCGGGCCGAAGACGCACCCCGACCGCCTGTTCCACCACGACCCCGCCACCGGCCGCTGGCACGACCTGCTCTCGCTCCCGGCCAACCGCAACGCCCGCAACGCCGTCGCCGGCCGGTCGGTCGCCGCACTCGACCGCCGCGGCACCGGCCGCTACGGCTTCTTCGTCGCCAACTTCGGCCGGCCGATGGGCTACTACGAGATGGGCGGGGACGGGCGGTTCGTCGATCTGGCTCCGGCGCTCGGGCTGAACCTGTGTACCGGCGGGCGTGGCGTGTGGACCGGCCCGTTGGCCTCGGACCGCACCGACATCCTGTGCGTGAACGAGTCCGGGGCGAACTTCCTCTTCCGCAACACCGGCATGGGCACCTTCCTGGAAATCGCCCACGACGTGCGCCTGGCCGACCCGGACGAACACGCCCGCGGGGTGACGGCCCTCGACGCCGACGGCGACGGCCGGCTGGACGTGGTGTGGGGCAACTGGGACGGCCCGCACCGGCTGATGGTCCGCACGCCCGACGGCCGGTTCAAAGATCGCGCCACCCCCGCCATGGCGCTGCCCAGCCGCGTGCGCACCGTCATCGCCGCCGACTTCGACAACGACGGGTTCGAGGAGCTGTTCTTCAACAACCTGGGCGAGCCGAACCGACTGTTCCGCCGAATGGACAGTGAGTGGCGGTTGAGCGACCCCGGACCCGCGACGCTGCCCCACGGGGCCGGCACCGGAGCGGCGGTGGCCGACATCGACGGCGACGGCGTGCTCGAACTGCTGGTGTGCCACGGCGAGGCGTCCGAGCAACCGCTGGCGCTGTTCAAAGCGGCGAACGCCGGCAACCACTGGGTGCGGTTCGCCCCCGTCACGCGCTTCGGTGCCCCGGCCCGCGGGGCGACGGTGCGGCTGTCCGCCGGCGGGCGGACACAGATGCGGGTGATCGACGGCGGCAGCGGCTACCTGTGCCAGATGGAGCCGGTCGCCCACTTCGGGCTGGGCGACGTGTCGAAGACGGACTCCATTCGCGTGACGTGGCCGGACGGGGCGGAGGTGACGTTGCGTAGCCCGGCGATCCGACGCACGCACCGGGTGGAGTACCCGAGGGGGTAGGGCCGCATTTGTAGCCGGCCTCTGTGAGGTCGGTCCGAACCGGCCTCACAGAGGCCGGCTACAGAATTCCCCGCCTGTCTACTTCTCCCGCGACACCTTCACCACCTCGCGGCCGGAGGCGCGGACGGTGGTCACACCGCCCTTGCCCTCCAGGTCGAACTCCCGCTTGATCTCGCCCGACAGCACCACCCCCGTCTTCTCCTCGATCACCAGCCGCCCATCCACGCTGCCGCACGTCGTGGCGTCCGACCCGACCGGCCGCAACACGCCGTCCACTTTCACCACCGCCTCGCCGCGGCCGGCGCGGTCTCGCCGTCCCAGGTAGGTGTACGTCAACTCCTCCTTCACCGTGCCCACCACCGCCCCCTTCGTGTCGGACAGTAGCAGTTCCGGACGCAGCTTGAACGTGTGCGTCAGGGTGTCGGTCCAGGTGTCGCCGGCGGCCACCTTCTTGCCCGGCAGCTTGACGAGCGACTCGGTGACGGTCGCCACCCACTGCTGGGCGAGGCGGTTGGCCGTCTCCTTCTTGGTCGCGTCCAGGTTGGGCGGCAGGCCCAGGAGGGCGACGGTCGTGCCCGTCGCCCGCCCGTCGCGGCCCACCGACACCAGCCCGCCCCACTTGGTGATCGCCTCCTTCGCGTCGTGCAGGTCTTTCGGCAGTGCGGGCGGTTCGCCCGGCAGTTGGTACTCCAGCTTGGCGTCGTCGCCGGCCATCACCAGGTCCAGTTGCACCAGGGCGGCCGGCGTCTTCCCCCGCCCGACCAACTCCTTCGCCTTCAGCGTCTGGGCCATCGTCCAGCGGGCGAACGTCTCCACCCCGCCCTTCTCCTGCCGCTCGCTCACGCTCAGGGTGTGGCCGACGGTGAGGGTGTACTCCGTGCCGACGGGGAACTTCGCGGACAGGTCGGCGATCACCCGCTCGACCGGCGTGTCGGACATCGGCAGGGCGTTGCCGGCCAGGAACCGCTTCGCCGTGAGAGCGTTGGCGAAGAACGCCTGCGCCCAGTACACCCGCCCGTCGGTGTCTCGGGGGAAGTCGATCTCGCCCGTCGCCACCTTCTTGGTCTTGTCGTAGGTGAGCGCGATCTCGCGGTAGCCGACGTCCCCGCCGGCTTCCGTGTGCGCGTCGCCGGCCGCCCGCGGCTTGCCCTTCTCGCCGATCCACACGCCCACGCCCACGCCCTTCAGCCGGCCCATGGCGTCGGCGCACCGCACGCTCACCGGGTAGACCACGCGGTCGCCCTTCACGTACCCCTGGCCGATGACGCCTTCGGCCGCACGCCCGGCGAGCAGCCCGCCGACGTACTCGACCGGCACGGCGTAGGCGATGTTCGTCATCTGCCCGCGGTGGTCGATGTCCACCCGCACGGCCACGCCGATCACGCTCCCGTCCAGGTCGCACACCGGCCCGCCGGAGTTGCCGTGAACCACCCCGCCCTGGAGTTGCACGACGTTCAGGTTGCCGCCGTCGTCGTTGCGGAACGCGGACACCGCGCTGCTCGTGACGGTGACGGTCGGCGGCTCGGTGCTTTGGTTCCGCACGGCCAGCCGCCGCCCGCCGGGGAAGCCGAGGCACACCAGCTTGTCCAGCTCGCGGGTCTTGGTGGCCGGGCGGGCGGGCAGCGGCGGCGGCAGGTCTCGCTCGTTGACGATTTGCAAAACGGCCAGGTCCGCCTCGCGGTCCACCGCCAGCACCTTCACCTTCGGCCCCTCGAACTGCTTCTGCTGCCCCTTCACCCCGGAGTCGAGGAACACGGTGATCTTGGCCGGCTCCTTCGCCCCGACGTACAGCATCCCCAGCACGTGCGCGTTGGTGACGATCATGCCCGGCTCGCCGCCGAACCAGCCCGACCCGGTGCCGCCCCCGCCCATGCCGTCGTCCACCTCGATGTACACCGTCGCCCGCTTCAGCCGGTCCAGCGCCTCATCGGAGATGCGATCCCGGTTCACCGGCGGAACGGGCGGGTCTGGCGGCTTGGGCGTGGTGGCGGGCGGTTTCGGCGTGGTCGCCGGGGGTGCCGTCGGCCGCGTCACGGTGGGCAGGGGTCGGGTGGCCGGCGTGGTCGGCGGCGGGGTCAACTCGGTCGGCTTGGGGGTGTCAGATGGCGGGGTGTACGGCGGCGGAACCCAGACGGGGGCGGTGGTGCCTTGCGCCACGTCGGACGGTTTCGTCAACAGCACGGCCGCCACCACTCCCCCGCCGACGACCACCAGCCCGACGACCAACGCCAGCACGACCGGCAACATCGACTTCTTCTTCTTCGGCTGGTACTCCTCGTCGTCGTCGCGGCGGTGGGCTTTCGAGCGTGGCGCTTCTTCAGCCGCGTCATCGTCGGCGACTTTGCGAGCGGCGGGCTTCTTCGCCGGTCGGTCGTCGTCGTCGTCGTCGTCGTCCGCCGGCTTCCGTTTGTTCCTGGGTGCGGGTTCGTCGTCTTCGTCTTCCACCGGGCGCCGGGTGGCGGGTTTCGTCACCAGCACGCGCTTCGGCGGGGCAGCCGGCGGCGGCTCCTCGGCCAACACGTCCACGTCGATGATTTCGTCGTCCGCGTCGTCGTCGTCCTCGATCACGTCCACGTCGATCGCTTCCGGCTCGGCCACCGGCGTCGGGGCAGGGGCGGGAGCGGAGGGAATGGCACGGGCCACTTTCACCGACGACACGGGCGGGGCGACCGGCGGCGGAAGCGGTGGAAGGGATGCGGCCTTCCGCACGGGGGCGTCGGCAGCGGGCACCACCTTCACCGTCTCCCGGCAGGCGGTGCATTTGATCGCCTTGCCGATCAGTTGGTCGGGCACGTTGGGCAGGGTGGCCGAACAGGCCGGGCAGACCACGGTCACGGGCATGGGCAGACTACCGGGTGGGGGGCGGTGAAGCTCACCCTGAGGATATCAGAGGGGCGGAAGCGGGGGAACGCACATCCCAACGGCGGCGGGGCGAGGGGCGTTGGCGGGGATGGGTGGAGACCTCACCCCCGACCCCCTCTCCGACCGGTGAGGGGGTGTTCATCACCACAGCACGCTTGTCGTCGCCGGGCGCTTGCGACCGCGCCACCGTAGCCCGGTCGCAGGCTCCCGGCGATGACAAGGTGGTTACGCGCGTTGCCCCCCCTCTCCGTTCGGAGAGGGGGCGGGGGGGTGAGGTTCCAACCGTTCACCGCAGCGGCATCGGGGCCGCCACGTACACCATGTCCGAGTTGCTGAAGCGGTGGTTCACCCGCACCCCGCCGCCGTCCAGTCGATCCGGGCCGACGCCCCACAGGATCGGGCGACCGGCCGGCACCAGCTTGTCCCACTGCACGTCCAGCCCGCCCGCCCACGGCCGCGTGATGCGGGCGTCTTGTTCCGACACGACCACCCCGCCGGCGACCTCGGCCAGTTCGGTGCCGAACTCGGTGAGCGGGAGGGTGGCAGTGAACGGCGGCGTCCGCCCTTCGATCTTCAGCTTCTCCCCGGCGGACAGGCGGTAGCGGAGGGGCATCTTGTCGAACGGGTCGAGCGGCACCGCCGGCAGGAACTCGGGCACCAGGGCGGCGAGCGTGGCCGGCGGCTCGCCGTTCTTCAACTCATACCGGCGGATGGCGACGAGGGTACGGGCGGCACGGCGGTCGGCGAGTGCGGTCCCCTCGGCCAACTCCAACCCGCCCCGCGACAGATACCAGGCGGACTGACTGTGCGGCAGGTGGCTGATCGCCGGCAGCCCGGCGAACGGCGACGACTCCGCACCCCACCCGTAGCCGGCCGTGTTGCCGCGGGCGATCAGCCGCTCGTGCCGCTCCTTCTCCCACGGCATCTGCCACGCCACGCCCACCAGATCGACCTCGGTGCCCATCCGCGTGCGGGCGTCTTCGGGCAACTCGGCGTACCCCCAGTGCCGTTGCAGCACCTCGCCCGACTGCCGGAAGGTGTTCCGCAACACCACCTGATCGGCCAGCCGGATGTCGGCCGTGTCGTTCCCGCAGGCGGCGTCGTACTCGGCCAACAAGGTGTCGATTTTCGCCAGCAGGTCGTCGCGGCCGTGCAGCCGTTCGAGCCACCGCTCCAGCCCCTGCACCGCCCGCCGCTCCATCCGCCGGCCGGCGACGGCGCACCCCTGCACGCTCTTGTTCCGCACCGTGCGGCTGAGGCCCAGCACCAGGGCGAAGTCGGACACGAACCGCTCCGGGTCGCCGTCGTGCTGCGCCTTCAGCCCGCGGGCGAGCAACAGGGCGTCGGCCCCGGTGAGCGAGTGCAGGTGCCGCAGGGGGGAATTCAGCGTCAGTTCGCGGGGGTCTTCGAGGGTGCCGAGCGGCAGCTTGGCGGCCTCTTCGACCGACTCCGCCCACCCGGTGCTGAACGTGTAGCTCAGCAGTTGGTCGTTCGCCTCGGACGGCTGCCAGCCGTGTTCGAGGGAAGTGTCGAGCAGTGTGGCCAGCGGCTTCGGCAGGCGGTCGAGCGTGTCGGGGTCGCGGCTGTAGTTGACGGGCGTGCCGACTCGCCTCTTGGCGATCTGGTCGGCCAGCGCCGCCCGGCCGTACACGCCCTCGTGCAACAGCGACCCGGCCCGCCGGTACTCCAGCCCGGCCAGGTTGTCTTCGAACCGCGGGATCTGCTCCCTCTCGAACGCCTCGTCCGCGCCGCGAGTCGGGTCGGTCGGGATCTCGACGACGCGGAACGCCAGCCCGGCGGCGACGGTGGCCACCAGCAGCGCGGCCCCGCCGGCAAGCCGGGCGAGCGCGCGGGGCGTGCCCACCCGGTCCGCCACGCACCACCACACCAGCGCCCGCGCCGTCAGCAGCACCGGCACCAGCGGCAGCCACACCTGCCACGCCCACACGCCGCCGCCGAGGAGCGACGGCAGCCACACGGCCGCCGCCACCGCCGCCACCATCACCGCCACCGACGCGGCCACCACCGCCTTGCGGAACAGCAGGCCGACCGCGTGCCCGATGGCGAACCCGTAGGCCGGCCACAGGAGCAGGAACGTGACCAGCGGGAAGTCGTGCTCGCCGAGCAGGAACGACGGGCGGAGGTCGAACTCGCGGCGGACCACCCACGCCTTGACCGCCACCGGGAGGAGTGTGACGAGCGACACGAGCAGGCACGCCACGACGCCGACCGACAGCTTCGCCCACCACAGGTGCCCCGCCGGCAACCGCCGCTCCAGCCAGAACCGCTTCGCCCCGGACGACTGCTCGTCGTACCACCCCAGCACCCCCACCAGGACCGCCAGGAACAGGCCGACCGGCGGCCACACGGCCACCAGCGACACTTGCGGGGCGAGCATCGACAGCCCGGACAGCAGGCCCATCAGCGTCAGCGCCAGGGTGAACCGCCACTGCTGCCGCAGGTTGATCCAGAGGGCGGCGCGCACGCTCGCCGTCAGCCGGCCGAGCGGGGCGAACCGGCCGGCCCGCGGGGGGCGGGGCTTGCCGGCGGATCGGCCTTGCACGGCCCGCCGGTGGCGGTCCCGGTCCGGCGCGGTGTACAGGCGGTGCGACAGCCACGCGGGCAGCGCGAGCAGCACGAACAGCATAGCGGACCCGACGGTCAGTTCGGGGGCGAGCGAGTTGCCCATCGGGAAGACGCGCGAGATGAGCCGCATGAGGGCGCCGAACAGGAGGAACAGGACCGGGGCGAGCAGCGACGACACGGACATCATCATGAACACGCCCAACCCGGCCGCGGGCAGCGAGCTGCGGTTCAACACCGACCCGACCGACGCCCAGCCGAACGTGGCCAGCGCGAGCGACGGCAGCGCGACCGCCCACAGCCCCAGGTACTCCGCCCGCCCGAGCAGGCCGACCGACGCGCCGGCCGCGAACAGTACCGCCGTCACGCCCAGCACCAGCCCGGTGCCGGCCGCCATCTTGCCGACCCAAATGGCCCGCCGCCGCACCGGGAGCATCGCCAGGTACACGTCCGTGCCGTTCTCCTTTTCTGCGGCGAAGAGCGTGCCGCCGACGACCGCCCCGCCGGTGATGGTGAGCATGACCACCGCCAGCACGCCGGGGTTGGTCAACACGGTGCGGCTGTCCAGGTACTCGTTGCCGCCGTTCAGGATGCCCAGGCCGACGAGCACGGCCAGCCCGAGGACGGCCAGCGCGCCGACGATCAGCCCCTGCTCGCGGGTCTCCTTCCAAAGTAGCGCGCGGATCACAGTCGCACCTCCTGTCGGGCGGTGCCGTTCCGCTCGGCGTAGGCGGCGGCCTCCGGCTGCGGCGGGCGGGTGAGGGCGGCGTACACGTCTTCCAGGTTGACGGCCGACTCTTCGTAGTCGTGAACGTCCGGGTGAACGCGGAGGGCGTCGAGTGCCACCGGGTCGGCGTCCATGAGCACGTGCTGCACCGACCGGCCGACGCGGGCGCTCTCGCACACGGTGCCGACGGCCCGCACGTCCGGCGGGGCGGCGTCGAAGCGGAAGCCGATCCGCCGGAACCGCCCGCGGATGGCGTCGAGCGTGCCGGCGTGCGTCACCTTCCCGCCCAGCACGATGCCGACGTGACTGGCGAACCGCTCCAACTCGCTGATGCTGTGGCTGGAGATGAGGATCGTCCGCCCCTCGGCGGCGAGGTCCACGAGGTTCGCCAGGAACTCGCGGCGGGTGTGCAAATCCAGCCCCGACGTCGGTTCGTCGAGCAGCAGCACTTCGGGGTCGGCGGCCAGCGCCAGCGCCAGCCCCACCCGCGCGTAGCCGCCCTTGCTGAAGTCCTTGATCCGCTTGCCCGGATCGAGGCTCAGCCGGCCGGCCCAGTCGAGGAAGCGGTCGCGGTAGCCGGGGCGGTGGAAGGCGGCGGTGAACCAGCCGATTTCGGACACGGTCATCCAGTCGTACAGCTTCGGGCGGTCGGGCACGTACCCCAGCTTGTGCCGCAGGGTGTCGGCGTGTGCCCAGCAGTCGATGCCGAAGATGCTGGCCGACCCGGTGTCCGGGCGGATCTGCCCCGTGAGCACCTTCATGGTGGTGCTCTTGCCCGCCCCGTTGTCGCCCAGCAGGGCGTACACCGACCCGCGGGGGACGGACAGGTTCAGCCCGCTGACGGCCGGCTTGCCGCGGTACCGCACGGTCAGGTCGTGGACGCGAATGGCTTCCGTCGGCGCGGACATGGCAACCTCACTACTGTAGCCGGCCTCTGTGAGGCCGGGATCGCAAACACCGGCCCCTGACGGGGCACAGCTCGCCCGTTACTTCTTCCCGATCCGTTCGGCGGCCGGCCAGCAAGTGCCGATCAGTTGGTGCAAGTCGTCCACGTCCAGCCCGGCCGACACCGCCTCGCGGACCAACTCTTCCACCCGCCCGCGGAGCAGCTCTTTCCGCCGCGCCTTGCACCGCTTGGCCGCGTCGGTGGTAATCACCATGCCCCGCCCGCGGAGCGGTTCGAGCACCCCCAGCAGTTCGAGCTGCTGGTACGCCCGCACCACGGTGTTCGGGTTGACGGTCAACTGCACGGACAGCTCGCGGACACTCGGCACCAGATCGCCGGCCGCCAGGTCGCCGCCGGCGACGGCGAACACGAGCTGGTCGGCGATCTGCTCGTAGATCGGCACCGGCGACGCGCTGTCCACCCGGATGGGCATGGCCGCACTGTGATGGTGACGGGGTGTACTAGTTAACTGATACAGTAGCGGGGTGGGCGGCTGCGTGTCAAGCATTTTCCGGGTGAACCGGCGGCGTGAGCCGC
>JANNVG010001313.1:0-1978 GCA_031414395.1 Fimbriiglobus sp. | reverse complement strand
GACGGTTAGTGTCGGGAGCTTGGCCGGGCGGCGGGCGGCCGGCATTTTAGCAGTCGAGTCAGTGTCTCCACTTCCCCCCGCCAAGATACAACCCGCCACCCGGTCGGCGGTGTCGGTGGGAGGTGCCGCACAGTCGCCTTTAGCTCCGCGAAAGTCTGGTCGAGCTTTCGCCGAGCGAAAGGCGACGGTAGGCCACACCACCTGTCCGCACAGCCCCACGCCCCTCACTCGCGCGTCGGGCTAACAGACTCCGGCTCACTTCCCCTTCAACTGATCCGCCACTTCGCCCTTGGGCAGGTTCGGGGTGGCCTTCAGCAGCGTCATCATGTTCTTCTTGTACGCCTCCACCCCCGGCTGGCCGTAGGGGTTCGTGCTGCTCAGCCGCCCCTCCACCACCGTGGCGATCATCAGCATCTGCATCAGTTGCCCGATGACGTGCTCGTTCACCCCCGGCAGGATGAGATCCGCCGTCGGGCGGGCGGCGTCGGCGTACGCCTGCGTCGTCCCCTTGATGGCCGCGTCCAGGATGTCCGGATACCCCTTCCGGCTGAACTGGTTCAGGTCGTCCTCGTTGCGGTCGGACATGCCCACCACCACCGGCGAGTGCTTCGCCTGCCGCACGATCAGGTTGTTGATCACCTTGTCTCGCGTGCCCTCCTGGTGCTGCTGCCCGCGGCTGTGCAGGTCGCGGGTGTACACGCTCGTGATGGGCGTCGCCCCGCGGTTGTTCTTGCCCAGGCTCTCGCTCAGCAGTTGGTCGTACCAGAAGCCCACGCTCTCCAGCTTGCGGTTCCACACGGCCATCACGCGGGTGGTCTTGCCCAACTCTTCGGCCATCAGGTGGTTGACGGCGGCGTACTGCAGCACCGGGTTGCGGTCGAACGGCTCTTCCAGGAACCGCTTGGTCATGGCGGCGGCCCCGATGAGCAGCGCCCGCACGTCCAGGCCCATGACGGCCGCGGGGAGCAGGCCCACCGGGGTGAACACGCTGTACCGCCCGCCCACGTCGTCGGGGATGGTGAGGATGTCGTCGTCGGGGATGCCTTCAGCTTTGGCCAGGTCGCGGAGCTTGCCCTTCGGCCCGGTGACGGGCACGAGCAGTTGCTTCAGCCAGTCGGACTTCGGCCCGTAGAACTTGGTCATCTCCGCCCGCACCGCCCGGTACGCGGCGGCCGTTTCCATCGTCCCGCCGCCCTTGCTGATGACGATGGCCCCCCACCGCTCCTCGGGCAACTCCGGATCGACGCACACGTTCTCGAGCAGTTCGAGCAACTCCACGAGGGCGTCGTTGTCGACGTTGTTCCCCTCGAAGTAGACCCGCGGCTTGCCCATCCGCATCTTGCCGGGCAGCTCGTTGTGGTACGTGTGGCACAGGGCGTCGAAGAGGGCCTTCGCCCCCAGGTAGCTGCCGCCGATGCCGAGCACCACCACGCGGTCGGTGTTCTCCTTCAGCCGCTGGGCCAGCCGCAGGGTGCGGCCGAGTTCGCTCGCGTCCCCTTTGCGGCGGAAGCTGTCGAGCGTCTGTTGCGGCAGGTTGATGAACCCGGCTTGAAGCGGCTGCAACCGCGGCGGCGGGTTCTGCAACTCCCGCTCGGCGGCCACCTGCCCGCGGACGGTGTTCAGCTTGGCCTTCATCTGCTCGACGCGGTCGTCGGACAGCAGGTGCTTGGCTTGCAGCTCGGCCAGAGGGGTCCAACTGTCGGCCGGCGGGGCGAGCAGGCGGGCGTACTGGAACTCGATATTCTCGTCGGGCAGTTGCATGGGAGCCTCAAGGCGTGCCGCGGGCCGCCCGCCTCCCCCAGACGAGACGCCCGCCACCGAAATCGCGACAGTGGTCTACTCTACGTCATCAATTCCGCCGCGGAAGCCGAATTTGGCGCCCGCCCGGAATCTCAACCGAGCGTGACAGCGAACCGGGTCTGCCCGCGGACCGCCACCAACGGGCGAGCCGAGCGGCGTGAGCCGCCGGGTGGTTGTT
>JANNVG010001312.1:0-4157 GCA_031414395.1 Fimbriiglobus sp. | reverse complement strand
GACGGTTAGTGTCGGGAGCTTGGCCGGGCGGCGGGCGGCCGGCATTTTAGCAGTCGAGTCAGTGTCTCCACTTCCCCCCGCCAAGATACAACCCGCCACCCGGTCGGCGGTGTCGGTGGGAGGTGCCGCACAGTCGCCTTTCGCTCCGCGAAAGTCTGGTCGAACTGTTGCGGGGCCAGGACGACGCAGGGAAGCGGGATGGGGCGGTTGCGTAGGGTGGGTCCAGCGAGCGACTCGCTCGCGCCGACCCACGGCATCCGCCCGCGTGGGTCTCGGCTCGCTCCGCTCGCTCGGACCCACCCTACCCACACCCCTGGCCGCGGAGCGAACGGCGACGTTCTCCGAGCCGCGGACCCTACACCCTTCTGGCACAAGTGATTGGCCCCTCGCTCGCGCTTCGGGCTAACAAGTCGCCCGACACGCGTCAGATTTTGAACTGCCCGATCTCGGCGTTCAACCCCTCCACCGACCCGCGGAGGTGGGAGGTGGCCTGCTCGAACTCGGTGATGGCCTGGGCGCTGCGGCGGGCGGCGTCGGCGATCTGCGTCATGGCGTCGTTGATCTGCTGGGCGCCGGTGGACTGGTTCCGCATGCCCTCGTTCACCAGGTCGAACCGCCCGCTCAGGGTCTGCACCTCGCGGATGATCTCGTGCGACATCTGGTTGATGGTCGTCACCTGCCCGACGCCCGTCCGCACCTCGTCGGCGAACTTGTCCATCTGCATCACCCCGGCGCTCACCGCGTCCTGCATCTGCTTCACCATCATCTCGATGTCCAGGGTGGCCACGGCCGTCTGGTCGGCCAGCCGGCGGATCTCGCGGGCCACCACCAGGAAGCCGCGGCCGTACTCGCCCGCCTTCTCCGCTTCAATCGCCGCGTTGATGCTCAGCAGGTTCGTCTGGTCGGCCACTTTGGTGATGGTGGTGACGACGGCGTTGATGGCGTCCGCCTTCTCGCGGATCATGCCCAGCTTGGCCGACACGCTCGACGTGGACTCGACCAACTGCTTCATCTCGGTGGCCATGCGGGTGGCGTGGTCGCGGCCGGTGGCGGCCAACTGCGAGGCGTGGCCGGCCGACCGGCTGACCTCGTCCATCGTGCCCGACAGGTCTTTGCTGGTGGCCGAGATCTCCCGCACCGACGCCGCCACCTGGGTGGTGGACGTGGCCAGCGTGTTCACCGTCCCTTCCTGGCTGCGCGACGTGGCCGCGATCTGCGACGCCGCCGACAGCACTTGAAGGCTCGACTCCCGCACCTTGCCGACGATCCCCTGGATCTTGCCGATCATGCCGTTGATGTGTTCGGCCAGCACGCCCAGTTCGTCCCGCCCGCCCACCGGCACGCGGGCGGTCAGGTCGCTCGCCCCGCTCGCCAGCTCCTTCATGCGGGCGTTCAGCACGTCCGTGGATTTCACGATCCCGCGGCCGACGAAGAACTTCAGGCTGACCAGGAGGGCGAGGGCGACGACGGCGATGAACATGTTCGTCGCCCCCCAGAAGCGGGCGGCGTCGGCCGACTGCGCGCGGTCGGCGACCGTCTCGTCCAGGATCAGGTCGTGGACGCGGTCCACCACCTTCTTCAACTCGTAGAACCGCTGGCTCGACTCCCTCAGGGCACCCGAGATGTCGTTCTGATCCACCACCTCCTTGCGGGCGGCGCGTTCGATGAGCGGCAGGTAGCGGGTGTTCACGTACTGAAAGAACTCGTCCGCCCGCTCGTTCACGTCCCGCTCCATCAGCCGCTTCAACTCCCCCTCGCCCAGTTGCTTGAGCCGCTTCTCGCGGGCCTCGCGGAACTTGCCTTCCGCCGAGCGGTACGCCTGGGACAGCCGGGCCACCTCTTCGGGTCGCCGTTCCGTCTCCAACTCTTGCAGGCTGGCGTACCCGCCCGTCGGCAGCAGGACGGCCGGCTCCACCTCGGACAGGAAATCGGCGCGGGCCGACAGCCGCTGATCGACCGGCCCGCCGATGCCGTACTGCGTCTGCACGTACAACCCGATGCCGACGGCGATGCCGACGGCGAGGAGGGTGAACGGCACCAAGCTGTACAGCTTGTAGCGGATGGAGGACAGGTTCGAGAAGGCGGGGGAGGCCATGCCGGAGCTCGGGGGCACGAGACCTGGGGCGGGGAGTGATGAGAGTGTATCCGCCGCGCCTGCCGATCCCAGTCATTCCACCGACTTCACCCCAATTGCCCGACACGCGCAGAATCCCCGTCCGGCATAACCGGCAAGGTCGGGGCCGACGCCCGCGCTTCCGGAGGCGAAGCGGGCGGGCCGTCATCCGCTTACGGGTGGCGGGTGCCTCTCGCGGTCGCCGTGGCGGACCAGCCGCCACCCGCACCACACCCACAGGATGAGCACTATGAACGTCTCCACCGGCGAGTTGTAGTCGAACCGCACCTTCAACTCCCGCTGCACCGTCTTCGTGCCCGGTGCGGTGCCCTCCGTGCCGTCCGCGGCCTGCGTGGTGACGGTCGCGCTCGTGTCGGGCACCTGTTTCTCGATGTGGTCGTTCCGCAGCGTCGCCTGTTGGCCGCAGTACAGCAGCACGTTGTCGGTGAGCAGCAGGAGCACCAGGATCGTCAGCGGGAAGGTGTTCACGAACACGATCGCGCGGCGGCCGGTCGGCGGCTGGTTCGGCACCTTCAACTCGGCCCGCCAGCCGGTCGTCTGCCATTTGGGGTGTGCCAGCAGCGCCACCAGCCCGACGCCGATGAGGACCGAGTCGTAGTACATGAAGCGGTAGCAGCAGAGCCACCCGCCGAGCAACAGGAAGCCGGCCCGCAGGCCAATGTAGCTGGTGGTGCGCCCGCTGAAGAACTCGCCGAACGCCGCCCCATGTCCGCGAGTGCCGTCCACCCGCCAGAAGCGCGGGAGCGTTTCCCCGCCGAACGTGCCGACCAGCAGCGTGATGACGCCGATGCTCAGCAGGAGCATGTTCGACAACTGGTTCACCGCCGGGTCGCCCACCTCGTGCCGCGGCTTGGAGAAGTCCAGGTACAGCCGCTTCGGGATGCCGGACACGTCGCGGCTCAGGTTGATCCAGTTCTCGTCCACGTTGTACAGGTCGGCCGCGCTCCGCCCGACCGTCCACCAGTCGATCCACCCTTGAACGCCGACGAGCGGGAGGGTGGCCAGACAGATGAGAATGCCGCTGGTGGCGGTGCCGCCGACGAACTTCCACTTCCGCATGAGCAGCGGGGCGAGGATGAACGCCAGCCCCCACACCGGCTTGAACGCCAGCAGCCCCCACACCATGCCGCCGCCGAACTGGTAGCCGCGGGCGGCCAGCGCCCACCCGCTCAGCACGATGAGCAGGGTGACGGCGTGGTTCTGGCCCAGGTCGATGCCCGGCCGCATTCCGGGCATGAGCAGCAGCAAGATTGTGGCGACCGGCCACCAGATCCGCCCGCGGGTGATGGCGTGGACGGCCAGCCCGCTGCCGAACACGGTGACGATGCTGAACAGTTGGAACAGGCGGTACGCCAGCTGCGCGTCGGGGATCAGCCCGAGCGGGTAGTAGAAGATGGAGTGAACGGGCGGGTACAGCGGCCCGCCCAGGTTCTTGCGGCCGAGGAGGGGCTTCTCGCCGCTCTGGTCTTGTGCCGTGCGGTCGTCCGCGTCGGCGGCGCAGGCGGCGGCGGCGAACGTGTTGTCCGTGCCGCCGGCGAACGCCACCCCCACCACCTCGGCCACCTTCGCGTGCCGCTGCCCTTCCCAGTCGTCGCCCATCATGCTCCCGAGCAGGCGGGCGGCGTCGGTGCTCACGTCGCCCGGCTTCAGGTCGGGTGGCCGCTGGTCGGGCGTCAGGTGGTACTTCTGCACGGCCGGCGACTGCCGCTCGATGGGGTAGGCGGCGTCGGCCGTGCGGCGGAGGGCGGTGCGGTCGTACAGGTGCCGCCACCCGCCCTCGGCGGCCGTGCGACCGAACACGTACTGCCCGCCGAAGTCGATCCACGTGTGCCCGTTGTTCCCGTCCTCTCGCGCGCGGTCGATTTCGGCGGCGGAGGAGTGCTCGTTCGTGCGGGGGGAGTCGAAGCAGTGGTAGGCGTGGAGCCAGCGAGTCACGGCGAGGAGCAGGCAGACGAGCCAGCACACGGCCAGGCGGGTGAGGCGGTGGGCGACGAACCGGCGGAGGGCGGCGACGAAATCGTGC
>JANNVG010001311.1:0-3022 GCA_031414395.1 Fimbriiglobus sp. | reverse complement strand
CATGAACGCCGCCGACTCCGGTTCACCCGCGATGAACTCCTGGTAGTACACCCCCGCGTCGTCCGCCCGGTCGCCGTGATCGACCAGCCGCACGCCGCCACCACCCGCCCCGGCGAGCGGCTTCCGCACCCACCCACAAGGGGCGGTGTCGTCGTACCGGGCGGCCACCTCCGCGAACCCGGCGACGTGCTTCGGCAGTGAGTCGAGGAACCACGGGTCGCGGACCAACTTCAGCACGTCCGGCCCGTTACCCCACAGCGGGCGAGTTTCGTAGATCGCCGCGATCACGTCCGGGTGGTTTTCCAGCCCGCCGGTGTACATCCACGGGCCGGGCGGTGCCTGGTTCACCAGCGGAACGAACCCGTGCGGGTAGTCGGCCGGGTCGCACTTCAGAGTCGGGCACAGGCGAACGGTGTCGGCGTCGGCGAAGAGGTCGATGACGAACGGCGCGAACCCGGCCCGGATGGCCGAAGCCGCCGCCGCCCGCCCCGACGCACCGACGATGAGGAGGGGGTTCTTCAAGACACCTCACCCGGTCCAGGGCCACGCAGGGTAACGGGATGGGGCGGATGGGGAGTCGCCCCGTGCGGCTCAGAGATCGGGATTGCGTGGGGTGGGTCCGGCGAGCGCATCGCTCGCGCCGGCCCACGGAATCCGCCCGCGTGGGTCGCCGGAGCGGGGCGCTCCGTCAGACCCGCCGCCCACTGACAGCCCGCTGTCAGTGTCACCGCCACCGGGCGAGTGACGGCGACGAGTCGGGGACAGCAATCACAGCGGGAGTGGCCCTCCCACCGACTGACGCCCCGTCGCGGACGCCCTCCGCAACGAGTGCGACGGCCTGCCCGGAAAGGCAAAAACCCCTGCGAATGCAGGGGTCGAAGGCGTCAGACGTCGTCACTCACCGGGGGAAGTTCCTGGGACGGCGTGCCTTTGCTGGCCGTGCGCGACGAACTCGCGGAACGACGCGGCCCACTGCGCCACCGCGTCCTCGTGCTGGAGGAAGGCGAACACGCCCAACGTCTGCCGGTCGATGAACACCGAGTCGCCGTCCACCTCACCGATCCAGAACCCGTCGCGGAGCCGGTCCAGCCGGAACGCCGTACCGCCGGGGCCGGGAAGGTCTTCGTCGCCGCTCTGGGCGTACTCGTCGGCCGTCGCCCGGACGTAGTGGGCGTAGGGCAGCTCGACCCCGGCGGCGTCCTCCTCGCCCCAGCCCGCCTCCAGCCCCTCGATGGTCTCGGGCTGCCACTCGTAGAGTTCGTCCTCGCTGCTCAAGTGGCGGATGAGGATGCTGCGTTCCGGCGTCTTCTCAACAAAGGCGATGTACTCCTCGGGGAGCGCAATGCCGAGTGGCAACGCGAGGGCGTTCAGCCGATCCCGAACCGAGCCTGCCATCCGCTACGCCCTCCGCCGCCGAACGACCCAGCTCACCTGCCCGGCGGCATCAGTGGGCTATGAACTCCCAGAAACCTGTCGTGCCGCCGGGTCAGGTGCAGCGCCTGGTTCACTTTCTGCGGCCGGGCCGCGCCCGCGGGCCGGGAACTTGGGGCTATTCTACCCGTCGTCCGGCGTGCGATCCCGATCTCATTCTGGTGCTCAGGGCGAGTCATCGCCCGGCCCGCTGGTTCGACTGGGACGGGGAGTCGTTGCGGCCCCTTCGTGTGGTGACACCCCACTGTCAGTGGGGTGATCCCGTTGGGACGGCTGCGTGTCGTGTCGCCTCCCGCCGGACTTCTTCTCTTCCCCAGCATAAAGGGGCCGATGCCCGTCCGCAATAAGTCCGCGTGTCAAAATCCGCCCCCGCCGCACGACCCGGCGTTCGACGTGCGGACGGCGCTCTCTTCCGCCACCGGCATGGACCTGACACAGATCGAGGGCATCTTCCGACTGCGGATTGCGGAATGAAAGAACTCGAGTTGGCAACTCCCCAATCGGCACACCGCAATCGGCACGCCGCGACCAACTCAAGCGCGTCGTGTGGCTGGGTCGGCGTGGTGGGGTCGAGTCCCAAGAGAAGACGTGTGGTTTGAACCGGCGGGAGGGTGAGCGCAGGGCACGGAACGTGTTGAGCCGCCCACAGGGTCGAGGAGCCGACCAGCCCGAGTCGAGGCATCACATCACACATGGGCAATCCTTCGCTGTTCGCCCGAGTTGTTACAGCAGGTTCAAGGTCCCGCGGGTGACGCCGAGTTGGTTCACCGCCTTCAGTTGCTTCCACGTCTGCCGGCCGTCGGCGGTGCCGTCGATCACCCGGCGGTACTGCTCGAGCAGTTTCACCGCCTGCTCCGGCGTCTCCCGCAGCAGGTCGATGCGGAACCAGCGGATGCCGAGTTCCGTCATCCGCGCCACGTACTCGGCGGCGGATTGCGGCACACTGTTGAACACGGTGTTGCGGCAGCCGGTGTCGGGCAACACGGGGAAACGTGCCCCCGTGCGGTCCTTCAGTTCCACCGCGTGCCGGTCGCACGGCCGCCCGCAGTCGGTGTGATCCTTGCCGCCGCTCATGAACGCCGCGAACACGCAGTGCTCCATGTGAAACATCGGCATGTGCTGGTGGATGACCGGCTCGAAGCGGAGCGGGTCGGCGTGCGTCAGCAGCGCCGCCAGTTGTCCCCAGTTCAGGTCGAAGCTGGGCACCATGCGGAGCAAGCCGGAGTCGGCGAGCAACCGGGCGGTCAGGTCGTTGGCCACGTTCAGGCTGAAGTCGCCGACGAGCGTGGCGTGCGGCAACTCGGCCTTGAAATACTCCAAGCCGGCGAGGTTCCGCACCAGCACCACGTCCGGTTCGGCCCGCACCACGAGCGATTGAAAGCCGTCTTCGCCCGGCTTCCACACGCGGTTGGTGGCCAGGCCGATGGGCACGCCGGCGGCGCGGGCCTTCGGCACTGCCTCCTTGTACTTCCGCAAGTCCTCGAAGTCGCAGTACACGACAGCCGGCTTGAGCGGCAGCACGGCGTCGAGTTGGGCGAGCGTGCGGACGAGGACCGTCAGCCGGGGATCGGGTGGAACCGGGAACGGAGTG
>JANNVG010001310.1:0-7174 GCA_031414395.1 Fimbriiglobus sp. | reverse complement strand
GCAGCGATTACCTTCTCCGCCGGTCTTCCAGTTCGAACGCCTGCCGCATCGCCACTTCGATCAGCGCGGCGAACGCCCACAGCCGCACTGGGCCGAGATCGCCGTTCTCGTTCCGAATGGTTTTCTTTCCCGCCGAGTGCCGCACTGTAACGAGCGTCAACGGGGCATCGTCCATCGTGGACGGGTAATCGTCCTCCAGTTCCAGAACCTTCAAATCCAGGCACACTTCGGCGAGCCGATTGAACAGGAAGCCCGGAAACCCGCCGGCCCGCTTCCCCAGTGGTTCGACATACCGTTGCCCCTCATACCGATACCCGGCGTGACGCGAGGCGGTGAATTCGAACACCGGACAGGTGCCGAAGCACGGCCCTCGGTACAAGTGGATCTCAATGATGTCAGCCGGCAACATGTTGTTCCCCATCAGCCTCACCCCACTCGCGCCGGGTGAGAGACGGGCCATTCTACACCACCCTGACCCCGCCCACATACACCCGCTCGACGTGCAAGTCTTCGGTCATCACGACGAAGTCGGCCCGCTTGCCCATCTCCAAACTTCCCACCTCGCGGTCGATGCCCAGGATCTTCGCCGGGGTCAGGCTGGCCATGCGGATCACCTCGGGCAAGCCGACGCCGGTCGCGGCTTTCATCGTCCGGATGCAGTGGTCCATACCCATCACGCCGCTCGCCAGCCCGGTGCCGTCGAGTGTCAGCCCGCCGTTGCCCTGCCGTCGCACCTTCTCGCCCGTGTCGGTCGCGCCGAACCAGTATTCGCCGTCCGGCTGGTCCACCGCCCGCATCGCGTCGGTCACGAGGGCCAGCTTGTCCGGCCCCTTCAGCTTGTACGCGAACTTCAGCAACCCCGGCGACAGATGCACCCCGTCGGCGATCACTTCGGTGGTCAGTGCGTCGTGGTAGAGCGTGCCTTCCATCACGCCGGCCCGCATGGGGAACGGTTGTTCGACGCGCAACCGCGCGCGATCCGACATCGCACAAAACAGGTGATCGATGTGCCTCACGCCCCAGCCGACCGCCGCTTCGAGTTGCTCGAACGTGGCGTAGGTGTGCCCGGCGGTCACGAGCAAGCCCTTCTCCTTCGCCGCCTTCACCAACCGCTCGGTGCCGGGCGTCTCGGGGGCGACGGTGAGCGTGCGTAGCCCCTTGCCGGCGAAGGCGAGCAGTTCGTCGTCCTGCTTCGGGTCGGGGGTGAGGAAGTCGGCGGCGGGGTGACAGCCCTTGGCGGGTGGGTGGAAGTACGGGCCGTACAGGTGACCGCCGGCGACGCGCGCCCCGCCCGTGTCGGCGTTGGTCAGTTCGGCGTTCAGTTGCAGGAACCGCTTGTACTGCTCGCGGGTGCCGACGGTGCTGGTGGGCGTGAGGGTGGTGGTGCCGTGGCGGGCGTGGCACTTGCACACGGCGCGGAAGGCGTCGGCCGTCAGGTCCATGAAGTCGGCCCCGTCGCCGCCATGCACGTGCAGGTCGATGAAGCCCGGCGCGACCAGCTTGCCCTGCAACGAGACGGCTTCCATGCTCGTCTTGCGGGGGTAGCCGATGTTCGTGAACCGCCCGCCGCGGACGGAGAACGACGCCTGCGGCATCAGGCCGTCGGGCAGAATCAGGGTGGCGTTGAAGAAGTCGAGCATGTGCAAAGCCCCATTACGGGTCTACTTCCCGCCAGATGTTGTACTCTGCCCGATGGCGATGCCGGTCTGAAGTTTCCGTTCGGACGGAGGGCTTGAGATGGTTGCGACCGTGATCTGAGCGATGGCGTCGTTTTCAACCAGCCCCAGGTCGAACGGGCCGAGGTTGGCAATTTCCAGTGTCACCTTTCCCCACCAGCCGGCGTGGATGGTCGGGGCGGTCAGGTGAACCAGGATGCCGGTTCGTGCCCGTGTACTTTTGCCTTCGATGAAGCAGACGAGCCTCGGCTCTTCCTCTGGCGTGCCAATCAGTTCTCGCGTTTGCCACAGCAGGAACCCACCCGGCCGAACCACAACCCGTGCCCCGTCCCGGTACACCTTCACCTCATCGGAAGGTGGCGGAACGGGCTTGGTGAACCTCTCCGAGAACCGCTTGTAGTTGAACTTACCGATCATCAGCAGTGGCGGGTGGATGCCCGCTTCTTTCTGCTCGGCGGCGAACGTCGGGACGTCCCACACCCGCGCGTGGTCGATGTGGTCCAGGTGAACGTCGATCGAGGTCGTGTCGATCACCTGGGGTGGTGGGTCGACGATCAGTTGTCTGCTCTGGAGCGCCAGCCGGAGGTCGCGGTCGGAGAGGAACACGGTTGCTCCATGAAGCGGGATCAGGCCGGGATTGAACGGGGCGGCTGGATTTGAGTCGGGCGGGCACCGACGTGTTGGGAAGAAACGGCGATCACTTCCCCGTCGGGCACCTCGACGATTGCGATGTCCGAGCCGGGAAGATCGACCACTTTGACGGCGATGAATCCCGGAACATTCGATTCGCGGGGGAGTGCCGTGTCGTCCTCGATCAGGATGCCCGACCCGCCCCAGCAAAAATGGCGGGGGGAAGCACTCTCGTACTGCTCGCCATTCGCTAGCGCGACCGTGAACACGCAGTCGCCCGAAAAGACACTTGCGGAAAGGCGACAGGGGATGGCAGCGAGGTAGGGTGGGAACGTCATGGCAGTATCCTGGGTGTCGTTGGCAACATTTGGAAAGGATCGGGTGAAGGAGGTATGGACTTAACCGAAGGCCGTCGTGGTTCGCCAGGTCCGTAGGGAGCTTTCTACGGCATCCCGCATAACCCCTCATCTCGCCGGGAGTGGGTTGGCGGCTATCGTAACACGATTCAATATAGCGCACGGAGAGGGGGACATGCCGCGGCGGGAACTGTCCGGGAAGCGAATGCTGATCACCGGGGCGTCGCAGGGCATCGGGGCGGCGCTGGCGGTGGCGGCGGCCCGCCGCGGGTGCGGGGTGGTGGCGGCGGCGCGGTCGGCGTCGCTGCTCAACCAAGTGGCCGAACAGGTGCGGGCCAACAACGGCCGCATCGTGACAGTGACGGCCGACGTGTGCGACCCGGCCGGGCGTGCGGCCATGTTCGCGGCGGCGGAGGCCGAGTTCGGCGGGCTGGACATCCTGGTCAACAACGCCGGCATCGGGGCCACCGGGCACTTCATGGAGACGCACCCGGACACGCTCCGGCAGCTCTTCGAGGTGAACGTGTTCGCGGCCGGCGAGATGATCCGCGAGGGACTGCCGCTGCTGAAGCGGGGGAACCAGCCGCTGATCGTGAACGTGAGCAGCGTGTTCGGCCGGCGGGGGTACCCGGCGCGGTCGCTCTACTCGGCGAGCAAGTTCGCCATCCAGGGGTTGAGTGACGCCATCCGGGCGGAGTTGAGTAAAGACGGCGTGGGCGTGCTGGTGGTGAACCCCGGCCTGACGCAGACGAACTTCGCGCACAACATGCTGGAACGCTCGGCGCGGATCACGCTCGACCACCAGCGGGGAATGACACCGGAGCGGGTGGCCGAGGCCATACTGAAGGCGATTGCGGCGGACAAAGCGGATCTGACGCTCACGCTCAACGGCAAGCTGCTGGTGCTGGTGAATCGGTTCGCGCCGTGGGTGTTCGAGGTGTTCGCGCGGAAAAAGGTCCGGGCGCTGTTCGCCGAGGAGATTCAAGACCGGAAGATTCGAGACCTCACGCAGAGCCGCAGAGACGCAGAGAGAACAGGAGGCAGCAATCATTTGCCCTGACGCACCGTCCCACCTTTTTTCTCTGCGTCTCTGCGGCTCTGCGTGAGTGACTCTTTTCCCACAATACCCACATGACCGACCCGTACACCGTGCTCGACTTGCCGCCGGACGCCGACGACGCGGCCGTCCGCAAGCGCTATTTGGAACTCACGCTGAAGTTCCCCCCCGAGCAGCACCCGGAGCGGTTCGCGGCGGTGCGGGCGGCCTACGAGAAGGTCCGCACACTCGACGCGCGGGTGACGTACAAGCTGTTCGAGCAGGGCGGCGAGCACACCATCGAAGGGATCATCGAGGAGGCCGAATGCACGACGCCCCGCCCGCGGCCGAGCCTGGACCAACTGACGGCGGCGGCCATCCCCGCCGCGTCGGGTTCCTGACGGCCGACCGCATCGACGCCATCCTGACCGACTTCCGCAGCTACCTGGAAGGGTTGCTCACCCCGCCGCCGGCCCCCGACACCACGCCGCCCGCGTTCGACGTGAGCACGGTCGTGGCCCAGTTCACCGCGCTGCGTCACGACGTGAACCTGCAAACGAAGGCCACCCGTGCGGCCACCGAACAGGCGACGGAGCTGGCGAAGCAAGCGGCCGTGGCCCCGAAGCCGGTGGCACACGATGCGTCCGCCCCGCTGGTGAAAGGGCTGATCGAGATCGCCGATGCGTTAGCCACCGCCCATCGGCAGATCGAATCGGCTCGCGGCGGCGCGGCCCCACTGTTGGCGAAACTGTCGGCGGAGTCGCTGCCCGATCCGCCGACGACTGCCTCCGGATTCTTCGGCCGGCTGCTCGGCCGGAGGGAGGCGTTGAACGAGTGGGCGCAGGAGGTGTTGGCGGCCGATGCCCAACGCACCTCGACGGCCGCCGAAGCGACCGCCAAACTGTCGCCCCTGCTGGCGGGCATGGCCGACGGGTACACGATGAGCCTGCGGCGGGTCGAGAAGGTGCTGGAGTCGGCCGGGCTGGTGACCATCCCGACCGTCGGGCGGGCGTTCGACCCGGAGTTGATGGAGGTGGTGGAGGTGGTGAGCGGCGGCCCGAACGGGACGGTGGTGGAGGAGGTGCGCCGCGGGTACACGCGGAACGGCGGCGTGGTGCGGTTCGCACTGGTGAAGGTGGCGCGGTGACAGAAACGGGTGGCCGACTCTCACCAAAAGTCGGAGTCGGGGTTTGGCCGGAGTGACGAGCGTGCAGTTGGGCGAAACCGTCAATCGCTCCAAGCCGGCTACCCAGGCAAAGCCCCCCGTCCGACTCTCGGCGAGAGTCGGCCACCCGTGCCGTCGGTCGGCGTACAATTCCCCTCAGACCATTCGGCGTGAACCCCGCGGTGAACACATGGCAGACGTGATCGTCGGCATCGACCTGGGCACGACCAACAGCGAAGTGGCAGTCGTCGAGAACGGTCGCCCGCGGGTGATCGCGGTGGACGGCGACCCCATCCTGCCGTCGGTGGTGGGGCTGGCCGACGACGGCAAGCTGCTCGTCGGCAAACCGGCCCGCAATCAGTACGTGCTCGCCCCGGACCGCACCATTAAATCGATCAAGCGGAAGATGGGGGCGGACGTGAAGGTGCCCCTCGGCGACCAGCAGTTCCGGCCGCAAGAACTGTCGGCCATGATCCTCCGGCGGTTGAAGGAAGCCGCCGAGAAAGACCTGGGCAAGCCGGTGAACAAGGCGGTCATCACGGTGCCCGCGTACTTCAACGACACCCAGCGGCAGGCCACCCGCGAGGCCGGGCAACTGGCCGGGCTGGAGGTGGTGCGGATCATCAACGAGCCGACCGCCGCGGCGCTGACCTACACGCCCGACCCGACCGGGAACGAGAAGTTCCTCGTGTACGACCTGGGCGGCGGCACGTTCGACGTGAGCGTACTGAGCGCCGAGGGCGGCGTGTTCGAGGTGCTGAGCAGCCACGGCGACACGCAGCTCGGCGGGGACGACTTCGACGAACTGTTCCTGAACAGCGTGGCGGACGAGTTCGAGAAGCTGTACGGCGTGGACCTGCGGGCGAACAAGTCCACGCGGGCACGGCTGCTGCGGGCGGTCGAGAACGCGAAGAAGCATTTGTCCGACCACGCCTTCGCCAAGATCGAGGAGGAGTTCATCGCCGAGAAGGACGGCGTGCCGCTGCACCTGTCGCAAGAGGTCGGCCGGAGTGAGTTTGAAGCGCTCATCGCCCCGCTGATCGACCGCACCATGCAGTGCGTGCAGAAGGCGCTCGACGACGCCAAACTGACGGCCGCGGAGATCAAGCAGGTGGTGCTGGTGGGCGGCAGCACCCGCACGCCGATGATCGCCCGGCTGCTGGAGGAGCGGCTCGGCCAGCCGGCCCACCGCGAGGTCCACCCGGACCTGTGCGTCGCCCTCGGCGCGGCCGTGCAGGCGGGCATCATCGCCGGCGAGAGTGTCGGCGCGGTGCTCGTGGACATCACCCCGCACAGCATCGGCATCAAGAGTTTGGAGATCCCGCAGTCGTTCTCGCTGCACGCGAACGAGTGGAAGTTCACCCCCATCATCACCCGGAACACCCCCCTGCCGGCGTCGCGGAGCGAAGTCTTTTGCACCGTGTCGGACAGCCAGCCGACGGTCGAGATCGACGTGTTCCAGGGGGAGAGTGGGGACGTGCGGCGGAACCACCGCGTCGGCAAGTTCCTGGTGGAAGGGCTGGCCCGCGTGCCCGCCGGCAACCAGATCGTCGTGCAAATGGACCTGACGCTCGACGGCACGCTGAAGGTGGGCGCCCGCGAGAAGGCGACCGGGATGCTGAAGCAGGTGACCATCGAGAACGCGATGGCCCGGTTCGCGGTGGAAGAGCGTGAGGCCGCGCAGCAGCGGCTGGATCGCATGTGGGCGAACCCGACGTGGAGCGAAGAGGAGGAGGGCGAGGGCGGGTCGATGAGCGTGTCCGACATCATCGGCGACGAGGAGGATTTGGAAGACGAAGCCGACGGCCTGTTCGACGAGGCCATCCCGTATGGGGATGACGACGAAGACGACGACGATGACGATGACGACGACGACGACGGCGACCCGTTCGCGGTGGACGACGACGAACAGGAGGTGGAGTCGGACCCGGAGCCGTCGGAGCAGGTGCCGCAGACGCACTCGCGGATCAGCGCGATGGCCCCGCCGGCCACCCAACCGGCCGTGGCCGACGGCGCCCGCGAGTCGGCGCAGGCCGATTCGCTGCTGGCGAAGGTGGCCCGCATCCGCGCGAAGGCGTCGGGCGAGGACCAGGCGGAACTGGACAAGCTGACGGGCAAAGTCCGCACCGCCGTGGCCGACGGGCGTTGGGCCGACGCGCAAGCGGCGTGCGGCGAGCTGGCGGATGTGCTGTTTTATTTGGAAGACAGTTGAGATGTTTCGAGACCTCACCCCGCGGCCCCCTCTCCCAGGGGAGAGGGGGTGTTCAACCCGCCCAGGCACACTCTCTTCGCCGCGACCCACGGGAGCGGT
>JANNVG010001309.1:0-3357 GCA_031414395.1 Fimbriiglobus sp. | reverse complement strand
AACGTGAATATCATCGAGATGACCGTGCCCAGCAGCCCCACCATGGTGCTGATCTTGGCGATGGCCAGGATGCTCGGCAGCAGGTAATTCAGCCGCGGCAGGATCTCGTGATCGACGGCCGCCTGCATACTCCGCCGCATGGCCGCCACCCCCTGCTCGGACGCCTGCAGGCCGGCCGTGTACATCACCTTCGGGATCAGCCCGGTCTCCGTCTCGCACAGGGCGAGGGCGGCCTTCGTGCCCTTCCGCTTCAGGTTCTCTTGCAGGTCGGGCAACAGCGCGTCCAGGTTCGATTTGGCGCTCATGTTCAGCAGCAGCCGCCACACCACCAGAGCCAGCGCGACGAACAGCAGGAGCGTCATCGGGACGGCGAAGTACCAGTCGGTGAGGAAGAAGGTGATGAACGGGTTCTTCTTGTCCATGAGCAGACCGGACCGGGGGGACGGGTGACGCGACGGGAGTAGCTTCGCAGAAGTGTAACCGCTCGGCAAGAAGGGGCGTTGGCGATGTGGGGACAAACAGTCGGCCGTGGAGTCGCCTCGCGCGGCGGGCGGAGGGCACTCGACTCGCGGCGTTGCGGAAATGGGTGACACCAGGTGCCACGTGCCGCCTACGAATGGTCTCATGCCCACCGCCGCACTCGTCTACCCGCACCAGTTGTTCGACCCGCACCCGGCCACAGTTGGGGCCGACGTGGTGTTCGTAGTCGAAGACCCTCTCTACTTCACGCAGTACGCCTACCACCGGCAAAAGCTGATGCTCCACCGGGCGGGCATGAAGCGGTTCGCCGCCGGCGTGCCGACGGTGAAGTACCTCGACGCCCGCCTGCTGGCCCACACCGGCGACGTGGTCGCCCACGTCACGAAGGCCAAGTGCGATGCCGTTCGCGTGGTCGACCCGAACGACGACTGGCTGCTCCGCCGACTGACGGCCGCGTGCGCCGCCGCACGGGTGAAACTCACCGTCCTCGACGACCCGCACTTCCTCACACCCGATCCCGAAATCGCCGCGTTCACGGCCGGCAAGCCGAAACTGCACTTCACCGACTTCTACATCCGCCAGCGGAAGCGGCTGAAGGTGCTGCTCACCCCGGACGGCAAGCCGGTCGGCGGCAAGTGGAGCTTCGACGCCGACAACCGCAAGAAGCTGCCCGCCACCGTCCGCCCGCCGGCCCCGAGTCCGCCGGCCGAAGACGAGTACGTCCGCGAGGCCCGCAAGTATGTCCGCACCCACTTCCCGGACGCCCCCGGCGCGGACACGCCGTTCGTGTACCCCACGTCGTCCGCCGCCGCCCGCGCGTGGCTGGCCGACTTCATCGACCACCGCTTCGCCCACTTCGGCGAGTACGAGGACGCCATCTCCGCCCGCGAGCGGGTGCTCTTCCACTCGGTGCTGACGCCGGCGCTGAACGTCGGGCTGCTCTCGCCGCAAGAGGTGACGGACGCGGCCCTCGCCCACGCCGACCGCGTGCCGCTCAACTCGCTCGAAGGGTTCGTGCGGCAGGTGATCGGCTGGCGGGAGTTCGTGCGGCTGGTGTACCGCACCCGCGGGCGGGCGCAGCGGACCCGCAACTACTGGGGCTTCACCCGCCCGCTGCCGGCCGGCCTGTACACCGGCACCACGGGCATCACGCCCGTCGATCACGTCATCCGCGGGGTGCTCGACACGGCGTACTGCCACCACATCGAGCGGCTGATGATCCTGGGCAACTTCATGCTCCTGTGCGACCTGCACCCGGACGCCGTGTACCGGTGGTTCATGGAGCTGTTCATCGACGCCTACGACTGGGTGATGGTGCCGAACGTGTACGGCATGAGCCAGTTCGCCGACGGCGGGGGGATGACGACCAAGCCGTACATCAGCGGCAGCGGGTATGTGCGGAAGATGAGCGACCACAAGAAGGGCGACTGGTGCGCGGTGTGGGACGCGCTGTACTGGCGGTTCATCGACCGGCACGCGGAGTTCTTCCGGGCCAACCCGCGGACGGCGGTGATCGTGAAGCTGAAAGACAAACTGGGAACGAAGCTGACCGACCACCACCGCACCGCCGAGCAGTTCCTGGCCCGCCTTGAGTAGTGGTCGGTCCAGCGGCGGGTCGGGCCGGGGCCGGGTGTTCCACCTGCCGCGAATTCGTCGAAGCGGAACTGATCGGGGGTCTCACCGGGCGGTCACGGGGCGTACCACGCCACCGGGATGACCACCTTCGTGGCGGTCGGCTCGGTCAGCGTGACGGTCACTTCGGCCGTGCCGCTCGCCCCGGCCTTCGCCGCGTTCACCAGCACCCGCACCGTCGCCACCGGGCCGGCGTCCTCCGAGAACTTCACCGTCACGCCGGGGGTGGTGCATTCGACGCTCTTGATGGCCACATTCTTCCCGCCCCCGCGGAGTTGCACCAGCGCCGACGCATCCGCCTGAGCGGTGGCGAACCGCACGCTCGCCGTACTCGGGGTGACGGTCACGCCGTCGGCCGCCCGCTTGTGAACCCGCACCGGGATTTCGAGCACCGGGCACGCCGGGTCGTCCGTGCGGAGCGTGACCGTTTCCGCGTGCGACCCGACCGCCAGTTCCTCCTTCACGCTCACCACCACCTCTTGAATCGTCTTGCCGTCGGTCGTCGTCGCCGCTTTCACCTCGGCCGTGATGTGCGGGCTGGTGCTCTCCACTTTGGTGATGCCCAGCGGCTTCGCCCGCCGGTCTTCCACCTTCAGCGTGTGACTGACCGCGCCGGCCGTGGACACCGCCACCAGCGGGGGGGTGACGCTCACCTCGCGGACCAGCTTCGCCGTCAGCTTCAGTTCGAGCCGGCCGTCGAGCGGTTTGCCGTCGGCGTCGGTGGTGTACGTCAGCGTGACGGGCCAGTTCACCGCCCCTTCGGGTTGGGTGAGCGTGCGGGTGACGAGCGTGAGCTTGGCCGACTCGCCCGCCCGCAGTTGCTTCGCCGACAGTTCCACCTTCGAGCACCCGCACCCGGCGACGACGTTCGTGATGGCGACCGTCGCGGTGCCGCTGTTCTTCAGCTCGAAGGTGTGCGAACAGGACGGGCCGGACTTCACCTCGCCGAGATCGACGGTCGGGGCGGTGGCCTGAAGCGGGGCCGGGGTGTCGGCACCGGGGGTGAACGCGGCCAGGGCGAGGGCGAGGGTCAGGTTCATGACGGCGGATAGCACGGCGGGCGGGCGAAGGCAAGCGGAAGTGCGGGGGTGCCGCTGGAAGTCGGCAGTCCCCCCCACCCGCCGGGTTCACTCCGTGAACTCCGGCGACCTCCCCCGCACGGGGGGGAGGTGGGGGTGATTGCGTTCCCCTCACAGTCACCCAGGCGAGGTGGCTCACAACCCCACCTCCCCCCGTGCGGGAGAG
>JANNVG010001308.1:0-11033 GCA_031414395.1 Fimbriiglobus sp. | reverse complement strand
CCCCCCCCCGGCAAAAACCCCCCCCCCTATTCTTTGTGGGTGGCCGGGCCCGGGGGGGGGGTCCCCCCACCCGGCGCGGGCCGGCCCCACACCACTACCGACCCGCCGCCGGCCGACATACCCTATCCGTGGCCCCACCTCACCCCGCCCGGAGCCGTCTCATGGCCGACGAAGCGACCCCCGAACTGCGACAGCAGCGGATGAAGGAGTTCATGAGCATGTTGCCGCTGACGCTGGAGCTGGCCGGCTTGGCCAAGGCGGCCCCCGGCACACTGTTCAACGAGGGGCAGATGGAGGCGCGGATCATCAGCATTCGGAATGCGTACAAGATGGCCCGGCAGATGCTGAAGGAGATCGGCGAGAGCGGGGTGTGACGTGTCAGCCGGCCGGCGCCGGCTCCTCTTCGGCCGGCGGGAACAGGTCGGCCACCGGTACGGCGAAGCCGGGCAGCAGGTCGTCGGCGGTGAGCGTGTTCGCCCGCGACAGGATGCGAACGGCCGTGGGCGAGGTGTACACGTACACCTGCTCGACGTTGCTGAACACCAGCCACACCTGCGACACACCGCACCGGAAGTACTCGTGCATCTTGTCGAGGACATCGAACATCACATCCGTCGGGCTGACCACTTCGACGGCCAAGTCCGGGGCGACGGCGATCGCCCGCGCCCGTGGGATGCCTCGTTCTCGCGGCCATCGGCCGAACGACACGAACGCCACGTCCGGACGGCGGTCGTTCCGACTGCCGGGCATCCGGAAGGAGGAGTCCGCCACCGCCCACCCCAGCCCGTTCGTCCGGCAGAACGGGCCGAGCAACTCCTGGAGGTAGCTGCCGATGTACTGTTCGTAGAAGCTCATGTGTTTCTCCACCCGCACGCCGTTCACCACCTCGAACGACACGTCCGGCGGGGCATCTTCATACGGGTCAATTGGGCGGAAGCCGGGCGGGGTGGCGAGCGCGGTCATCGGTCAATCCTCCGGGGGCACGTGTATCAATACCCACTCTTCTTGGCGTCCGCAACGGCCGGTTCGTCCGTCCACCCGTTCGCCTGCTGCCAGAACGTGAGCGGGTTCTGGTACACCACCCGGTCGATCACCTCGGGCGGGTGCCCGCGGCGCTTCATCTCCTGAATGAACTCGGGCACGGCCAGCGGGTCGGACCGGCCCCAGTCGCCGGCGCTGTTCACCATGATGCGGTCCGCCCCGTACATCTCGATCACGTCCGCCGCCCGGCTCGGCGTCATTTTCGTGATGGGATAAAGCGTCATCCCGCACCAGAAGCCGTTGTCGAGGGCCAGCCGGACGGTGTGCTCCTCGACGTGGTCGATGCACACGCGGCCGGGCGTCACCCGCCTGTCGCCGAGCAGCATGTCCACGATCATCCGCGTGCCCTTGAACTTGTCTTCCAGGTGGGGGGTGTGGATGAGGATCAACTCGTTCGTCTTCATCGCCAGGTCCACGTGCTCCTGGAACACGGTGGCCTCGTTCGCGGTGTTCTTGTTCAGGCCGATCTCGCCGATGCCGAGCACGCCCGGCTTGCCCAGGAACTCGGGGATCATGGCGATCACGTCGCGGGACAGCTTCACGTTCTCGGCTTCTTTGGCGTTGATGCACAGCCACGAGTAGTGCCGGATGTGGAACTGTGCGGCCCGCTTGCCTTCCACTTCGACGAGGTGGCGGAAGTAGTCGCGGAACCCGTCGGCGGTGCCGCGGTCGAACCCGGCCCAGAAGGCCGGCTCGGAGATGGCCGCGCACCCGGCGTACGCCATGCGGGCGTAGTCGTCGGTGGTGCGAGAAATCATGTGGATGTGCGGGTCGATGTAGCGCATAGTTCGTTTCCGCCATTATTTCTCAGGGTTTTCCCCAGATCGCTGGACCAGTTTCTGGTCCAATTCCGTCCGGTTGGGGTAAAATAGGTGGCATCCCGTTCACCTAGCCCGGCAACTCACCATGAAACGCGGCCCGAAGCCATCCGTCCGGTATTGGCCCACGCGCGGGGCGTACTGCTGCAAGTTTAACCACCAGCGGGTCGTGCTGGCAAAAGGGCCGGACGACGCGCCGGCCGGCCCCACCTACTTGGAGGCCCTCGCCCAGTTCAGCAAGCTCTTCGCCCTGGAGGCGAACAAGGGCACTGATGATTATCTGGTTTCGGCCCTACTGAACCAGTACCGCGCCCACCTTCGGGCCACACGGAAGAGCGGCGCGCCCGGCGTGTTCGAGATCATGGCCAAGGGGTTCGCCGACGAGTTCGGATCGAAACGGGTGAGCGACCTCCAACCGCACATGGTCGAGGAGTGGCTGGCCCGGCAGAGTCACCGCTGGAACAGCACCAGTTAGGCCCACGCGGGCAACCTCATCCTCGCCGCCGTGTCGTGGGCGAGTAAGAAGGGGTTCATCAAAACCGACCCTATCGCCGGGCGGGTGGACCTGCCCCGTCCGGTCCTGCGGGGCCGCGAGGCCCGCATGTCCGAGGAACTGATGGACCTGCTCATCGGAGAAGCCCGGAGCAACAAAATGAAATCGCAGGAGTTCGCCGACCTGCTGTGGGTGCTGCGGGTGACCGGGGCGAGGCCGGGTGAGATCCGTGCGGCCGAGGCGTTCAACTACGAGGCGGGGAAGCTCGTGTTCCGGTGGAACGCCACGCGGGGGTATTTGTGGAAGAACGCCAAGAAGACGCAACGCGACCGCATCATCTACCTGACCCCGGAGGTGCAGGCCCATGTCGAGAAGCTCGTCGCCGCCACCCCGAAGGGGCCGATCTTCCGCACCCCCCGCAACGCGACATGGAGCCCCACCTCGCTCCACAAGTGGCACTGGCTGGTCCGCCGCCCCCGCGTCGTCGAATACTGCCAGCAGCACGGCATCGAGGTGAGCAACCTGAAGCCTTACAATTTTCGCCATAGCGCGATCAGCTCATGGGTGGACCGGGCGGGGGACATCTATGTGGCCGCGCAAGTCTTTGGAACTTCTGTGAAAATGGTGGAAACTCGCTACGGCCATCCGAACATCGACCTGATCCATGCGAAGGTGTTGCAGTTCCACAAGGGCGCGGCATGAAAAAAGCCCCGACGTCCTGCCGAGGCTGTTACCACAACGTCACTCCTCCATTCTTCTTCGGCCTCCCCCGCTTCCTGACTGGCGGGGGAGGCTCTTCGGGCACCGGAGGCCCGCGCGGCTTGCCCTCCATTAGCTCGACTAGGCTGTCTTCCTCGATCAGCAGCTTGCCGGTGTTGCGGTTCGCCCGCAGCTTGCCCTGACTGATCAGCTTGTAAATGAGTTTGACGGACACCGCCCCGTTCAGCAGTTTCACCACCTGCCGAGCAGACAGGTAGGTTTTCATCGGCATGCACCTCGGAAAGGCCGTCCGTGGCCACTGAAGATGGTTTCCGGCGGGTTACGGGTAGAGCTTGCCGATGCGGTTCTGCTTCAGCTTCTCGACCAACTGGCTGATCTGCGCACTCTGCACCAGTGCGGAGATGGTGCTGCCCAGGGTCAAGGACACCAGCAGGCCGAATGACACGGCCAGGGCGATGAGTAGCTCGGGGCTGATGGCGACGAACACGTGAGTGGTCATGTGTCGAACCATGTGAAAGGTGAAGGCCGCCGGGTGTTGATGCCGGCGGCCCAAGATGGTCTCGTGATCGTTAGTAGCGACGGGTGGCCCGTTTCTTCCACGGCCCCCGCCGGCCGCGCGGCTCCTTCTTGGCCTTGCCGCGGATGGCCCCTTCCACCTGGGCGGCGGCCCTGCTGATCAGCTCGTCCTGTGTGATCGGGTTTTCCTTCTCGTCCACGTGCTTGCACACCAAGTCGATGACCCGTTGCGCGGCCTCGGCGACGGCGGCCTTGAGTTGGTCGAGGGTCAAGGCGAAGATCAACCGGTTCATGTGAACCTCTTCCGGGATTATGAAGGGCAGGGTGAAGGGCCTCCCGCATGGGGAGGCCCCGGAGTGGTGGCTACTTCACTTCCATCGGAGGTGCCCCGCACGGGCACCACATGATGGTGCGGCCGTCCGACAGCCGGCTGCAGACTTGGGAGGCGCAGCTCGGGCAGAGGGTGGCACCGCAGCAGCCGCTGGTCACCCCACCGTCGGCGGGCGCGCGGCACTCGCGGACATCGCAGCACTTCCCCGATCCGCCGAAGCCGAACAACTTCTTCGCGAGGGCCTTCGCGCCCATGCCCGCCAGGTACATCAGAACTGCAGACATTGTGGATAACTCTTGGTCGTCTTGGAAATGCCCGCCGGCAACGACTGCCGGCGGAGCGGTTTACCGATCCAGTTCCGGCTCTTTGTCCACCGTCGGCTCGACGGCCTTGGTTTGCTGCACCGCCTTCACCTCTTGCGCCTTGCCGTCTTTGGGCTTCATCTGCCGATCAACCGCGCCAGGGGTGAGGTTGCCCAACTGGCCCGGCTCCTCGACCACCTGCACCGGCCCGCTCGGGAAGGCCGTCAGCACCTGGGCGATCTCCTTCAGCCCCTGCCGCCCGAACGCTTGCAGCGCTCCCGCCCCGATCTTCTCCTGGGGGGGCTTCGCCACCTCACCGGGTTGCGGGGTAGGCTCGTTGGCCTTCCCGCGATCACTCTTCCTCATTCCCGTTTCCTCCAGATGGTCTCCGGAACGGCTTCCTGCCCGATCACGTCCCGCCCCGCCTCCCGCTCCGCCAGGAAGCCGTGGAACAGGTGCGAGGCGAACGCCGCCAGCAGCATCCACAGGCCGAGCGGCATGTACAGGTAGGCGGCGACGGCACCGCCCAGGGCGAAGGCGAGGGGCTCCCACAGGCTCAGCGCGTGCTCGCCGTCGCCGAAGATGGACCGGCCGACGTACCGGGCGGGGGCTTTCAGGTCCCGCTTCAGCCAGTGCATCAGCGCCAGGGCGGCGAGCACCACTGCGGCCACCGCCCCCGGCTGGGCCGAATCCGCCGAACCGGTCAAACCGCTCAGCGCCAGCAGCACGGCGATGCTGGCGAACGGCTGCCAGTCGATGGCCCGCCGGCCGACCGTCCCCAACTTCCGCGTCGCCAGCCACATGCCCGACCCCAGCACCGACGCCAGGTACATCACCGCTACCACGGGCACCCCGAACCCGCCGAGCACGTCGGGCTTCTGACTCCTCCTCATGGGCCACGCTCCCGTTGGAATTCCGCCATGATCGCTTCCTGCTCCAAGGCTGCGTCTCGCATGGCTCGCAGCCGCGCCCGATCCCGCCCCTCGATGTGGCCGAACACCACCGCCGAGCACACCGCCGAGGCGATCATGCACAGCCCCGTCGGCGGGGACAGGAACATCACCCCCACCCCGACGGCGGCGAACACGATGGGCTCCCAGGCCGTATACACCCGCCGGCCCGTGCCCAGCCCGCTCCGGCCGCAGTACATGCTGTGGGCGGCCTTGTTGCGGCGGACGATGTGCAGAATCCACAGTGCCCACACCAGCGCCGCGTATGTCTGTCCCACCGGCCCCGCCGCGTAGCACACCACCCCCATGGCCAGCATGCCGACGGGGAACGGCCAGCTCGTCGGGTAGCGGGAGCCCATCGTGCCGATCTTCCGCATGGCCGCTTCGACCGGGACGGCTCCGATCTGGGCGAACAGCATCACCCAGCCGTATGCCTGCCGCACCCCGTCCAGCGGCCGTTCCTGCTGTCGATCCCGTTCCAAGGTTCACCCCCTTTGCCGGAAGGCAAAAAGCTTGTGGGTCTTCCCGTCGCTGAACCGCCTCCCGTTCTGGAAGGCCCAGCACGTCACCACGAACCCGTTCTCCGGCCCGCCCTTCATCAGCGTCAGGAACTCCCTCGGCGACAGGTCATAGGTCTCCTGCTCACTGAACCCGGCCGACCCGTTCCCGCCTGACCCCAGCCCGAAGGCTTCGCCCACCGGGTCGTACTCGCCCGTGGGTGCCGACCCGTTGAAAAACAGCTTCCTGCACTTGCCAATGGTCTCAGCCATCAACGAGTTGGTTTCACTGCACGAGTTGCCAAAGACCAGTCGAGTGCCGAAGTTGCCGAGCAACGCCAGCGCGTCTTCCTTGCCCTCCAGCGCCTTCTCCAGCAGCGGGAAGTTCTGTACCGCCGCGACCACTGCCAACCTGTGAGACCTCGCCACCGCCTGCGCCATGGCATCCACGGTGGGCACCGCGTGGAGCTGGTATTCGTCCTGCCACAGGCACACCGGCACTGTGGTCGCGTTCACCTCCCGTCGCATGACGGCTCGGAGGAAGGAAAGTTTCCAGGCCAGTTGGAGCAACCGGCCCCGTTCGGCGTAAACCAGTGGCGGGGTGTGGATCACCACCACCTTGCCGTCCAGCACCGCCTGCGGGCTCAGCGTCCGGCCGTTCACCAGATCCCGCACGTCCCCCGCGATGAACCGGGAGATCACCGTCATCGCCGTCGCAGTGATCCCCGCCAGCGTTTTCTCGCCCGTGCGGGGCAGCTCGTTCAGCACGTGATCGGAGGCCAGGTTCAGGTCCGGGTCGTCTTCCCAGCCGGGCACTTCCTTCGCCGCGTGCAGCACCTGGGCGCAGTAGCTGGTGTTCTTCCAGTCGTCGCTGTCCCGCTGCTCCACCGAGGTCGGCAGGCTGGCCAGGAAGCGGTACAGGTCGAGCGGGGAGGCCCGTTTGGTCGCCCAGTGCAGGGCCGTGACCGCCGCCTGGATCAGCCGCACCGCCGCCATCGGCCAGAACGGGTCGCGGGCGTTGCCCGCCTTCATCCGGTTGGCCGCGTCGCTCAGGTCGCTGAGCAACTGCACCGCGTTCGGCACGCCACCCCCCCGAGCCTCGATCTCGTGGGTAATGAAGTCGAACGAGTGACCCGCCCCCGGCGTGACCACAATCAGGTCAGCCGAGCGTCCCTGCTCGGCGGCCAGTTCCCGGATGGCCTGAAGGTCCGACCCCTTGCTGGTGAGGACGAGCATCCCCCACCCCCGACCCAGCATCCGCGCCATCAGGTGGGCGAGGGTGCTGCTCTTCCCCGACCCACTCGCCCCGAACGCGATGACGTGCTCGAAGGCCTGGGAGTCGGTGAAGGCGTCTTTGGGGCCGAATCTCCACAGCGGGTCCGGGGGGTCCGGCCGGCGGCAGAACTGCCGGATCAGCCACGCCAACAGCGTGGCCATAGCGCCTCCCTCGCCCTCTTCGGGCTTCGAGTTTGATGGGGTGGGATGGTGGCGTGTTCGCCTCCGCGAGGGACTACGCCCGGCGGAGGAGGTACGGCAGGTCGTCCATCACGTCGCTCTTCTTCACCGCCTTCTTCACCTTCTCGACGAACCCGGCGATTTCGGCCAGGAACTTCTCCACCGTCGCCTCGGCCGCGTACTGGAACACCACCCCGCCCTCGGACTTCACGGCCACCGGCGGCCGCTTCTTCGGCTTGCCCGCACGCTTCAGGTGTTCCTTCACCTTCTGTTCCAGCACGTCCCGCTTCCACGCCCCGCCCAGGCACTTGGCGGCGAACTCCCGCTGGGTGCAGGTGGGGACGGGTTCGGCGGCACAGCCGTCCGGCAGCAGCGCGAGGTGGTAGGAGTAGGACACTCCCAACTCCCCGCTCTCCACCCGCGGCCGCAGGTGCGGGCAGATGGTGTCCACCCGGAACAGTTTGGACAGGCCGGCCTCGTCGACGCCCAGCAGGTCGCCGTACTTCTCGACGAACTGCCCGCGGGTCAGCGACTCGGTCTCCATCACCGTCCGGATGGCGGCGAGCCGTTGCAGCGGGCTGAAGCGGGTGTGCAGGAGGGCTTCCTGCAACTGCTCCAGGGCGGCCTGGGAGGGCGTCAGTTCACCCTCCAGCACGTAGAAGTCGGCCTGCGTCCAGCCGAGGTGGACCATGGCCAGGCGGCGGTGTTCGCCGGTGACGATGGTCGGCACACCGCCGTCGTACCGGATGTACGGCGGGTTCCGCAGCCCGCGGGTCAGCATGTCCTTGGCGAGGGAGCGGACGTGTTTGGGGTCACGCTTCCCGTCCCGCGGGTCGGGGTTCGGCGGGCGGACGGCGGCCGGGTCGAGCACGGCCTTGCGGCGTTCGGGGGTCATGGGCTCCTCCGGCGCGGCAGGTGACGCATACTGACCGGGGAAAGCGTGGGCCTCGGTTTCCCCGGTCGGTCGTGTTGCCCTCCGCCTCGCCCACGGTAGGATCAGTCGTCGCCGCCGGCGAACCGCTCGCCGGCATGCCTCGACAACTCGTTCCCCGACCCGAGTGGACATGAAAAACCCGAAACCGGACGAAAAAGTTCTGCCGGCCACCACCCGGCCTTCGTTGCTCGAACTCGCCGAGGCGGGTGACGCCGGGGCGTGGGGGGAGTTGTTCGCCTTGTACCACGCCTGGCTGCTCAAGTTCCTGGTGTCCGGCGGGTGGGGGCGGTACGCCGAGGACGTGGTGGCCAAAATCCTCGGCGACTTGCCCAAGAAGCTGGCCTCGTTCAACCGGGAGGGTCAGGGGAAGTTCCGGGCGTGGCTGAAACGGGTGGCGATGAACGCGGCGGCCGACGAGTACCGCCGCAACCGCGACTTGCGGGCGGCCGAGGGGGGCAGGGACGGCCAACTCGCCCACCTCCCGGATTCGCCCGACCGACTGTCGGCCCGGTGGGAGGCGGAACACGACGCCGGCCTCGTGCTGGAAGCGTTGGACGAGGCGGAACGGGACGAGGACATCGGGAAACGGGACGTACAACTCTTTCGCATGGTGCGGCTGAACGGGACGCCGACCCGGGAAGCGGCGAAACACCTGAACATGACCGACGACGCCGCTCGGAAGAGCCTCCAGCGGGTGACGGCGAAACTCCGCAACCGATTCAAAGGGGTGATCGACGGGTTCTAGCCACATCCCCTTCCGCACGCCCGACACCCATGCCCCCGCCCCCCTGCCCGCCACAACACGACCTCCTGCGGTACGATCGCGGGGACCTGCCGGAGGTCCTGGCTGACAAGGTGACCGCGCACCTCGCCAGTTGCCCCCACTGCCGACAGTTGCTGATCGACGCCCCCGTCCCGGACGAACTGGCGGAGGTGTTCGCGCGGGCCCGGCGGTTGGACACCAGCCGGCGGTTGGCATCCCCGTACCCGACGATCCCCGGGTGCGTGATCCTGGAGCGGGTGGGGGCGGGCGGGATGGGGGTGGTCTACGCCGCCCGTCAACTCCGCCCCGACCGGCGGGTGGCGGTGAAGGTGCTCGGCCCGCGGCTGCCCCCGACCCCCGCGGCCGCCGCCCTGCTGCTCCGGGAGGCGGACATCCTCGCCGCACTGGACCACCCGAACATCGTTCCGGTGTACGCGGCGGGCGAGGCGGGCGGGCGGCCGTACATCATCATGCAGTTCGTCCGCGGGACGTCTCTCGCCGAGTACCCGCGGGGGACGGCGGGCGAGGAGGCCGCCCGGCTCGCCACCGTGGCGCGGGCGGTCCACCACGCCCACCAGCAACGGCTCGTGCACCGGGACCTCAAGCCGGGGAACGTGCTGGTCGATGAGCGGGGGGAGCCGTTCGTCTCGGACTTCGGACTCGGGGGGTGGTTCGGGGCGTCGGGGGATCTGACCGACGGACCCCTCCAAGGGGCGGTCGGCACTCCCAGTTACATGTCTCCCGAGCAGGCCGCGGGCGAGGACGTCGGGCCGGCGTCGGACGTCTACAGTCTCGGGCTAGTCCTGTACGAGCGGCTGACCGCCCGACTCGCCTTCGACCACTCCGGCCTGACCGCAGCCCGCCGGGCGAACCGGGAGAGGACCGCCCTCCCCCCCAGGGCGGTCAACCCCCGAACCCCCCGCGACCTGGAGGCCGTCTGCCTCAAGTGCCTGGAGGTCGATCCGGAGCGGAGATACCGTTCCGCGGCCGCACTCGCAGACGACCTGGACCGATTCCGCCGACGACTCCCGGTTCGCGCCCGGCGGTACAGCCTGCCGCACCGGGTCGTGCGGTACGCGGCGGCCTATCCGGTGGCGACCGTGGTCGCTGTAGTAGTGGTCGCACTCTTGTCGGCGGCGGTGGGGATGTGGTTCTGGAACTCCCATCTCGAGAGCGCTGCGGCGGCACGCCGGCAGGCGGACGCCGCCGACGACCTGCGGCGGCGGTACGAGGGGCGGCTCCTCCGAGCCGAAGTGCTCTGGGAGCACGCCCCGGAGGCCGCCCTGACCGAATTGGCGGACGGGACGGACTGCCCGCCGGGGGTCCGGGACCACCGCTGGACCCGCCTGCACCGCCTGGCCACCCGGGACGCCCTCTACCGCCCCCAGGGGGTGCCGGCCAGCGGGGTGGTGATCGGAGACCAGAGCCGCTCGGTGTTCTCGCCGGACGGGCGGGCGGTCGCGCGGGGCAAGTACGACGACGGGGACTCCAGACACTATGGGGGGCACCGGCTGTGGGTGAACGTGTTCGGGGAGTCCGACGGCGAGCGAGTGCTCCGCGTGGGGGAGAGGCGGTCGCACTTCCCCGGCCACGACGGGCCGAACAAGGTGCACGGGTGGGCGTTCAGCCCGGACGGGCGACACCTCGCCGTCCTGGCGGACTGGGTGCCCACGCGGCCCCAGTTGGAGGTGTGGGACCTCACCCGCCGGACCGTCGTGCGGACCCACCTCGTCCGGTCCTTCCGGGAGCTAGACCACGTCGTCTGGGCGGCGGCCGACCGACTGGTGTACTCCTTCACCCAGCGGGTGGCGCAGAAGCCGATCGAGGAGTTACTCCTGGTGTGCGTGGATCCGACCACCGGGGCCGAACTGTTCGCCGCCCGTCAGGACGAGGTGCAGGTGATGGCGGTGGGGGCGGCCGGGGACGGGTCCACGCTCGCGACCGTCGAGGGCATCCCGTCCCAGTCGGCGGCGGGGGGAAGGCGATACGTGCTGCGGGTCCGCAGTTTGACCGACGGCGTGGTCCGTCAGGAGGAGCGCATCGAACGTGCGTTCACAATTGACGACTCCCGGGGGTAGGGCTTACGCACTATGAGCCTCTGGCATTCCGTTCAGTACCTGGAGCAGGAAGTCGTCGTCCCAGGCGGCCATCAGGCGGCGGGTCTGCATACTCCCCTTGGTCGTCGCCCGCTTGAGCAGGGAGACGGCCACCCG
>JANNVG010001307.1:0-4957 GCA_031414395.1 Fimbriiglobus sp. | reverse complement strand
GCCGGCGGATTGCGGGCGTGATTGCTCTTGATGATCGGAGGACTGGTTGCGGTCGCCGGCCGCTCGACCCGCCCTACCAGAACTCCACGGCTGTTCACGCCACCAGCGGCGGCGGGGTGCGGACCATGTGCAGGGCCTCGTCGGCCCGCGCCCGCACCTCGTCGTCGTCGTCCGTCAGCACCACCCGCAGGGTGTTCTTCACCCGCTCGTCGTCCGGCGCGATCAGGCCGAGCAGGGTGGCGCACCGCCCGCGGAGCTGCGGGTCGGCCGAGTTCACCCCGTCCAGCAGGTGCGGCAGCCCGGCCCGCCCGATCCGCTTGAACGCCACGCTCGCCACCGCCCGCGAGCGGTACTCCGGATCGGCCAGCAGGGGCAGCAGGTGCGGGGCGGCCGGGTGCCCGGCCCCGCCCAGCCGGCCGATGGCGCCGGCGCAATCCCGCCGCACGCTCGGGTCGGTGTCGTTCAGCCCGCGGATCAGTTGCGGCAGCGCGCCCACGGCCGCCGCCCCCTGGTCGCCCAGCGCCCGCGCCGCCCGCCGCCGCACCCGCGGGTTGTCGTCGCCCATCGCCCGCGCGAGCGGCGGCACCCGCTTGGCCGCGGGCACGCTCAGGTCGGCCAGGGCGACGACGGCCAGCTCGCGGATCTGCCCGTTGTCGTGGTCGATCGCGTCGTTCAACACGTTCAGGGCCAGGTTCGTCTGCGCCTCGTTCAGCCCGTGCATGATGACTGCGAACACGAGGCGGTTCATGAGCTGGGGGGAGAGCTGTTCCATAACGGGCGGGCCGGTGGGCGTGGGCGGGTGGTAACGAATGTATCTAGAATGCCGGTTACAGTGGCGCGGGGAATTCCCGTCCGGATTCCCGGCACCCGCCGGCCGATTCCGCCTGCCGGTGTCAGGATTGGGTGTGCCACTGGAAGTCGGCAGTACCCCCCACCCGGACGGCCAAGCCGTCCGACCTCCCCCGCACGGGGGGAGGTGTGGGTTGACGGCCCCCCCGCACCAGCCACTCACGCAACGAACCGCAAACCCCCACCTCCCCCCGTGAGGGGGAGTCGCCGGAGTTCGCTGAGCGGACCCGGCGGGTGGGGGGCTGCCTGCAACCGGAGGCACACCCGGCAGGATTCGGCTCCCCCACAAAGGGCTGTTTCGCCCGCCGCTCCGTGCTAAGCTTTGGGAACGCTGTTCTTCCCCGGCCGCAACTCCTCCCGCCGCCGTTCATCCCCTGGGCGAGGATTCATCCGTGTCCGATTTGGTCGCCTGCCCGACCTGCCAAACGACCCTCCGCCTGCCGCCGACCGCCGCCACCGTCCGCTGCCCGAAGTGCAAGTCGCTGCTCGAGGTGAGCGGCCCGGAGACCGTCCCCCCGCCCCCGGCGGCGGCCAAGCCGTTGCCGTTCGCCCCGCCGGCCAAAGCGAAAGCGAAGGCGAAACCGATGACGGCCAAACCGTCGGCGCAGCCGGCGGCGAAGGGGACGCACCGGCCGGAGTTGGTGGACGAGGAGCTGGAGATCGAGCAGGCGAAGGCGAAGGAGGCGAAGACGGAGGCCGAGCGGAAGCGGGAGGTGCGGAAGGAACTCGACCGCATGGACCGGGACGAGGACGACGAACAGGACCACTACGAGGAGGTGAAGGAGAAGTGCCGGTGGGGGCGGCAGAGCCTGCAATCGCTGCGGTGGTCGCTGCTCGGGTACGTGTTCAGCCTGGTCATCGGGTACATGGTGCTGATGCCGCTCGTCGGGCTGGCGTGGGTCTTCCAGGAGAAGGACATCTTCGGCGCGGTCGGCCCGGCCATGACCGCCTTCTCGCTGGGCGTCAACTTCCTGTCGCTGCTCGGCACCGGGGTGGGGTTCGGGCTGGCCATGAAGGGGCCGAAGGAGGCCCTGCACATCGCCATCATGGGGCTGGTGGCGGTGGCCGCGCAGCTCATCTGCCTGGGCGGGACGGTGGCCAACGCCTTCACCGCGCCGGGCGTGTACGCCGCCACCCCGTCTGCCAACGAGGGCTACCCGGGCATGAAGATCGCGTACGAGATGCTCGGCACGGCCACCAACCTGCAGGTGCTCACCGACTCGCCCATCCGCCTGGTGATGGGGACGATTTACGGCTCCTACGAGGTGCCGTGGGTGAACGCGGTGGTCGGCCTGTTCGAGTTCACCCGCCTGCTCCTCGTGTGCCAACTGGTGCAGCGGTACGCCGAACTGGGCAAGGCCGACCGGGTGGCGGACGAAAGCCCGAAGACGGTCAACCGCATCTTCTTCGCCCTGATCGTGTTCGCCCTGTTCCGCGGGGCCACGTGTGTGGGGTTCGACTGGTTCCAGGCGGACGCCGGCTGGTTCATCGGGCAGATCGTCCACCTGCTCAACTTCGAGGTGTGCTTCCTCATCATCGCCGTGCGGCTGCTCACCCAGTTCCGGGCGATGGACGAGACGGCCGACGTGCTCATCGCCGACCGCGTGGCCAGCAAGTACGACACGTTTAATGAGGTGTGAACGACAGGGCGAACGGCGCGACGTGAGTCCGCCGGTGCTTTTTGGCGAACCCCGACCGCAAGGTCGGCGGGTCACGAACTCAGGTGCTGACACCACACCCGCGGCCCTTGCGGGCCGGGTTCGCCCAGCACCGGCGGACTCACGTCGCGCCGTTCGCCGGTCAGTGGCTCACCTTGTCCGCCGCGGGCAGCACGGCCTGATAGTCCTTCGCGATCCGCCCGATGTACTCGTTCAACATCTGCTGAACGCGCTCGGCGGAATCACTCGCCAGCACGAACCCGATGTGGTTCTTCAGGTCGATCCGCTGCACGATCTCGGCGTCCGTGAACGGCGACGTGTCCGGCCGCTCCGTCTTCGCCAGACTCAGCACCACCCCGGCGTACCGCAGCATCAACGGCGGCAGCGTGTATTTCCCCTCGGTGCGGTCGATCTCCAAACGCGCCCACTCGGCCCACAGGTTCACGCCGGTGGCCGCCTCCACCATGTCGGCGGTGTTCGCCCCTCCCACGCGGGCGCTCGTCTCGATGAAGTAGAACTGCCCGTCGGCGTGCGCCTTCATGAACTCGGTGTGCGACGCGCCTTGCCCCAGCCCGAACCCGCGGAGCACGTCGGCGTTGACCTTCGTGAGGTCGCTCACGTCCGGGTGATCGCGCGGCACGGTGCGGGTGGAGTACACTCCGCCGCCCTGGTACACGTCGAGGAGCGGGCGGTGGTAGGCGTTCACTTCGGTGAAGATCACTTCGCCCTTCCGCGTCAGCGAATCGACGTGATACAGGTCGCCCGGCACCATCTGTTCAATCAGGTTGAAGGAGCGGTCGTCGCCGAGTTCGTGGATTCGTTTCCACACGTCGGCGGGGGTGTGGACTTTGCGGATGCCGGCGGCGGACGCTTCGCTTCGCGGCTTGACCAGCCACGGCCCCGGCACACGGGCGAGGAAAGCGTGTACCTCGGCGTCGGAGAACAGCGGGGCGAAGTCGGGGATGCGGACGCCGACCTCGCGGGCCTTCTCCCGCATGGCCAACTTGTCGCGGAAGAAGCGGGATTCACTGTCGCCGTGCCCGGTGCCGGTCATGCGGAAGTGTTCGCGGAGGAACGCGCCGACCTCGATGTCGAAGTCGTCAAGTGCCACGATCAGGTCGAACGGCTTGTCGCGGAACAGGAAGGCGACGGCGTTGGCCAGCGCCCGGCGGTCGTGGAAGTTGTTGACGGCGAACACGTCGGTGAGGGCGTGCCGCGCCCACGGCTCCGTCAGCACCGACTCGACGGTGAGCAAAAAGCACTCGGCCCCCGCGGCCTGCACGGCTTCGAGGAAGCGGTTGCCCTTGTAGTAACTGGCGATGGCGAGGACGCGGAGGGGCATGCGGTAGTCCGATCACAGGTGATGGTCGATGGTCTGCGAGTCGAACCAGCCCACAGGCCGAAGGCCTGACAGTCGTCAGCCCAGGGCAACGCCCTGGGGACCGAGTCCAACCAGCCCGCAGGCTGAAGGCCTGCCAGTTGTCCCACCCCTTCGGGGTGGATGTGGTTCGGGTCTATTACCCAGGGCGTTGCCCTGGGCTGACGACTGTCAGGCCTTCGGCCTGTGGGCTGGTTGGCCACCGCCACATTGTTCTGGGTTCCTGACTGCTCGTGACGGGGTCACGGCTTCCGCCGCAACAATGCCCCGGTGTCGCACCGAGACACTACCACCCACCGCGGGGATTCGGAAAGGTATTTCTCCAGCGGCAGCCGCTGTTCGCCCGGCAGCACCTGCACCAGCGCGTGCCCGAACTGGTACGCGTCCGCCCACTCCTCGAACCGCTCCGGCTCGTCGTACACCACCTTCACGTACTCCCGCATCCACGGGTCGCCGTACAGCTCGAAGCGGTCGTCCATGAAGATCTTCTGCCGCGGCGTCTGGTACAGTACGAACCCGCCCAGGTTGGCGTCGTTGAACAGCCGGCCGTTCGCGTGCTCGGTGGCCCGCACGGCGTCGGCCAGCTCGACCGGCACGAACTTCTCGTCGAGTTTCGCCCACCCGCGGCCGACCACCGGGGCCGGCACGTTCGCCACCTGCAACCCCAGGCAGACCAGCACGACGGCCGCCGCCGGCACCAGCCAGCCCCACCCGCGGGGCTTGACCTCCGGATCGCGGGCGAGGCTGTCGCCGTACTTCTTCAACAGGCTGTGCCAGATGGTCTGCGGCCACAAATCGGCAATGCACACGGCCCCGACGACCACGAACAGCGGCCCCTGCCGAATGCCCTTGAACGACAGCACCAGCCAGACCAGCGGCAGCAGCCAACTCACCCGCGGCAGCTTCGGCAGCGTGCCCAGCAGGGCGAACAGGTAGAACGCGGCGAACCCAACCACCACCTGCCCGGCCGTGTGGCCGAGCGACAGCGGCTGGTGCTCACTGACCAAGTCTTTCATCGCCTCCGAGCCGACGATCTTCCGCCACGTGTTCAGCATCTCCATGCCGAACGGGT
>JANNVG010001306.1:0-3456 GCA_031414395.1 Fimbriiglobus sp. | reverse complement strand
CGGGCTAACAAGGGAACGTCGGGGGGCGACACGCGGCCAGTGCTTTGTTAGCCCGACGCGCGAGCGAGGGGCCAGCGACCTGTCCGCGATGGTTGTTGGGTCCACGGCTCGCAGACAGTCGCCTTTCGCTCCGCGAAACTTCGGGCAGACTTTCGCGGAGCGAAAGGCGACGGTAGGCTACACTACCTGTCCGCACAGCCCAACGGGCCGATCTGCGCCGTCGGCCTGCTCGAGCGAATCGAGTACCCACACGCCCGCTCGACGTGCCCGACCACCGCCAGCGCGCCGCCGTTCGGGTGCGACAGCAGCCGCTGCGGGAGGGCGGCACCGAACGGCGACGACGCCACCGCCACCGGCCCGCGATTTCGCTCGGTTAAAAAGTTGTCCGTCGCCGGCGTGCCCGCCCCGTAACAGGCGAGCAGGAACGCCACCAGCCCCCGCACGTTGGCCGCGTCCGTCACCTCGGCGGCGGTCACGTAGTGGGCCGGCGACACCTGCCCGAACCCGGCCCAGTCTTGACACAGCAGGGATGCGGCAGGCGGCACGGCGGGCGAGTGCCGCCCGGCAGGCGGCACCTACTTAAATGTTGATGCTCTGCGGCACGCCGGACGGCAGCACGAACGAGTACGGCCGGCGGATGCGGTTCCGCTCCGCAATCGTCGCCCCCACGTCGTCCAGCTTGGCGGCGAACCGCCTCGCCAGTTCGTTCAGCCGCGGCTCGCCGAAGTGGTTCGGGGCGTAGTGCCCCAGGCGGGTGTCATGCCCGTCGCCCGGCATGTACACGGTGTTCATCTGCAAGGCAGGCCTGATCGAACGGCGGCAGGTGGGCCATGTAGTCGGCCTCGCTCGCACCCGTCTTGCTGGTGTGGGCGGGGGTGTACCCGGCCAGCGGCATCGCCGGCGCGTCGCTCATGATGTCGAATTGCGGGAAGTTCACCGCCGCGTGCTGCGCGCTCGCCGTGAACACGACCAGCGCCACCACGTCCGTCAGTTCGCCCAGCGTGCCCGAGGCCGTCGCCGCCGTGTTCGGTGATCGGTACGAACTGGAAGGGCAGCTCGGGCAGGGCGGGTTCGGCACGGTGGTGAAGGCGCTCGACCGCCGCTTGAACCGCTGCGTGGCGATGAAGGTCACGCACTCCCGCTCGGCCGACCCCGAACAGCTCCTCCGCGAAGCCCGCTCGCTCGCCCACCTGCCGACGCCGTCCGAGGCGGTGCGGGTGGCCGCGCTCGTCTGACGGGCGACGAGCCGCGACCGCTCCGCCAACTGCGGCCGGAAATCCCGGTGGGGTGGAGCGGGTGTGCCTGCGGGGGATGGCGAAGAAGCCGGCCGGCCGCCACACGACCGCCGCCGACTTCGCCGACGCGCACGAGAAGGACTACCCGTATTGGGTCGGCATGAACACGATGGCGCTGGGGATGATTGCCCATTCGGAACGGAAGCCGGCGCGGCCGACCGCATCGCCGAGGGCATTCGCATCCTCCGCGGCACCGGGGCCGAAGCGACCATCACGCTGTTCCAGGCGTACCTGGCCGACGCGCTCCGCGAACTCGGCCGCACGGACGAGGCGCTCGCGCTGGCGCCGACCGACCCGGCCCCACTCGCCGCCGTGTACGCCCGCCTGACCAAGGCCTGGAGTTGCCCGAGCCGACCGCGGCCCGCGCGGTGCTGGGGCTGAGGTCGTAAACCCGCTTTCGGTGGTGGCTACTTGCCGTACACCACCTTGCCGCCCACCACCGTCAGCGTCACCTTCGTGTCGGCGATCTTGTCGCGCTCGCCCTTCGCAAGGATGTCACGCGACAGCAGCACGAAGTCGGCCACCTTGCCCGGCGTCAGGCTGCCCCGCTCCTTCTCCTGAAACGCGGCGAACGCGCTGCCCGCCGTGTACGCGGCGACCGCCTCCGCCGCCGTGATCTTCTGCGCCGGGAACCAGCCGTCGGGGTGCTTGCCGTCGAGCGGGCGGCGGTTGACGGCGGCATCAATCCCCGCCGGCACATCCAGCGGCACGACCGGCCAGTCGGAGCCGAACGCCAGCACCGCCCCGGCATCCAACAGCGAGCGAAACGCATACGAGCTTTCGCACCGCGTCTTGCCGATCCGCCCTTCCGCCCAGCGGGCGTCATCGACGACGTGATACGGCTGCATACTCGCCACCACGCCGAGTTCCTTGAACCGCTTGTAGTCGTCCGGCCGCAGGTGCTGGGCGTGTTCGATGCGGAAGCGGTGGTCGCGGTCGCCGTTCGCTTTCGCCGTCGCCGCGAAGATGTCGAGCAGCCGGCCGTTCGCTTCATCGCCGATGGCGTGGACGCACACGCTCAGCCGCCCGCGGTCGGCCGACTTCACCAGCGCCAGCATGTCGTCGGGCGGCGTCACGAACACGCCGGTGGTCTTGGCGTCGCTGTCATACGGGGCGTACATCTTGGCCGTGCTGCTGCCGAGCGAGCCGTCCATGTACCCCTTCACCCCGCCCACCCGCACCCACCCGCCGTAGTTCGCCTCCACGCCGAAGGTGGTCAACTCCTTGTGCAGCGCGACGGGCCACCGCAGATCGACCCGCACCGTCAGTTCGCCCTTCGCCGCCAGCCGTTGCAGCACTTTGAACAGCACTCGGCGGGTCGCGGGCGAACTGCCGTCCATGTCTTGCACGCTCGTCACCCCGTTCGCCGCGAGTGCCGCACACGCCGCCTTCACCGCCTCGGCAATCTCGTCTTCGCCCGGCTCGGGGATCAGCTTGTCGAGCAGGTCCATGGCGTTGTCTTTCAGGATGCCGCTCGGCGTCTTGCCGTCGGCCAACCGGCCGATCACGCCGCCGTCCGGGTCTTTGGTGGCCGCCGTGATGCCGGCCATCTTGAGCGCCGTGCCGTTCGCCAGCCCCATGTGCCCGTCGTACCGCCGCAGGAACACCGGGCGGCTCTTGACGTACTTGTCGAGCGTCTCGGCGGTGGGCAGCTTGCCACCGAACGCGCGGTCGTGGTCCCAGTTGCCGCCGAGCATCCAGCGTTCACTCGGCGTCTTGTCGTCGAACGCCTTCAGCCGCTTGCCGAACTCGGCCTCGTCGGCGCAGTCTTTCAGTTCCACACGGGCGAGTTGCTGCCCGCCGCCGAGCAGGTGCAAGTGACTGTCGTAGAAGCCCGGCAGCGCTCGCTTGCCGCCGGCGTCGATCACCTGCGTCTTCGGGCCGACGAGCTTCTTGATGTCGGCGTCGGTGCCGACGGCGAGGACGTGCCCGTTCCACACGGCGAGCGCTTCGGCCTCGGGCTTGGTGGAATCGACCGTCCAGATCTTGGCGTTCACCAGCACCAGATCGGCGGACACGACCGGGTCCGCGGCGAGCGACGCGGCGAGTAAAAGGTGGAGCATGTGAATTGCAGGGGTCGAACAGGAGGGACACGGACGAGGAGGATGAAGGCAAGGATGAGGAGGATCAGAATGATTGCATTGTTCTGATCCTCCTCATC
>JANNVG010001305.1:0-5292 GCA_031414395.1 Fimbriiglobus sp. | reverse complement strand
GTTGAGCGCCGGCGGCACGGGGAACGTGAGTGTGACCGGCACCGGCGGGGCTGACGGGGTCTACGCCCACGGCGTGTTCGTGACCGGCGCGGGTGCGGCCGTCACCTCGGGCGGGGGGAGCGTGACCGTGTCGGGCACCGGCCGCGGCTCGACGGCGGCCGTGGGGGTGCACGCCTCCGCCGGCGGTCAAATCACCGCCGGGGGAGCGGGAGATGTGGGCGTCACCGGACAGGGCGGCGCGGGCACCGGGGGCAGCAACTTCGGCGTGCTCGTGCAGAACTTCAACTCGGCCGTCAGGTCGGGCGGGGGGAACGTGACCGTGCAAGGCACCGGCGGCAACTCGACGTCGGGGGTGGGCAACCTCGGGGCGTTCGTGTTCACCGGCGGGGTGATCAGCGCCGGCAGCGGCGGCGCGGTGAGCGTGACCGGCAACGGGGCGGGCGCCGGCGTGCAGGTGTTCGGCTTCGAGGCGATTGTCACCAGCGGCGGCGGCCCCGTTGCCGTGACGGGCGGGGCGACGACCGCGGGCAACGGGGTGGTGGTGCACCAAGGCGGTCGGATCGTGGGCGGGGGTCTCGCGGCGGTCACCGTGACCGGCAACGGCAGCGGTCAGGGTGTGTACGGCGTGTCTGTGGTCGGCACCAACTCGGGCGTCACCTCGGGCGGGGGCAGCGTGACCGTCCTGGGCAACGCCCCGGCACCGAGCCAGTCGGGCTTCTTCACGAACTTCGGCGTGTACCTCGACAGCGGCGGTCAGGTCACGGCGACCGGGGCGGGGGCGGTGAGCGTCACAGGACAAAGCAACGGTGGCTCGGGGATCTACGGCTCCTACGGCGTCTTCGTCCAGAGCAGCGGAACCTCCATCGGCACGAGCGGGGGGGGCGTGACCGTCCTGGGGACCGGGACGAAGTATGGAGTGTTCGTCCATTCGAGTGGTCAGATCACTGCCGGCGGGACGGCTGCCGTGAGCGTCACCGGCACCGGCGGAACCGGCGGCAACGCCGTGCAGGTCAGCTTCTCCGGGGGCATCACCTCGGAGGGGGGGAGCGTGACCGTCCTGGGCACCAACACCGGAACGACCACGACCGAGTCCGGGGTGTCCATCTTCGGGGCACAGATCACGGCCGGCGGGACGGGCAGCCTGAGCGTCACCGGTGTCAGCGCTGGGGCCGGCAGCGGCGTGCAGGTCGGTGGGCTGACATCGGGCCTCACGGCCGGGGGTGCCGTGTCCGTCCAGGGCACCTCGGACACCGGTACCGGCGTGTACGTCCGGGATGCTGGGGGCATCGCGAGCGGGTCGAACGCGCCGGTCACCATCTCGGCCGACAGCCTGAACGTGGCGAGCACCGCCGGCATCTCGGCCGGCACCGGCACCGTCACCCTCCAGCCCGCGTCCGCCGACACCGTCATCACCCTGGGCGGGGTGGACCTGCCGGGCCAGTTCCCCATCACCCTCGGCCTGACCGACGCGGAACTGGACCGCGTCACCGCCGGCACGCTCGTCATCGGCCGCAGCACCGCCGGCAACATCAACCTGATCGCCCCCATCACCCGCTCCGCCAACACCGCCGTCCAGCTCGTCACCGGCGGCAACGTCATTTCGGTGGGGAACGGCAGTCTGAACACGGCCGGCGGCCCGCTCGCCCTGACGGTCGGCGGGAACGTCAGCCCCGGCCGCGCCGGTACCGACTTCACGGCCGGCGCGGTGACGTTCTCCACCGGCACCGACCTGGCCGTGAGCATCAACGGCACGGCAGTGGACACCGGGTACAAGCAGCTGAACGTGGCCGGGGCGGTCACCCTGACCGGCCTCGACCTGGCGCTGAGCGGGTCCTACGTGCCGGTGATCGGCAACGTGTTCACCCTCGTGTCGGCCACCAGCGTCAGCGGCACCTTCACCGGCCTGCCGGACGGCTCGATCGTCGTCTTCAACGGGGTGAATCTGGAAATTGATTACACCGCCACCGCCGTCACCCTCACGGCCGGCGTGCCCGGCTGACCGGTCGCCCGCGGCTCGGGCTGGCGAACCCGGACGCGGTGAACCGGCACCACCACCGAGTGGCCCATGCGGCTGACGATCACCACCACCCGCCGACCGGCAGGCGACCTGGGCGACCCGCCGCACAAGCACCCTGGCAAGTTCCAGTCGTTCGACCTGAGCTTCGGCCACGCCCACGCCGACTCCCCGAAGGTCGGCGACGACCGCTGCAACGCCTGCCCGCTGCTCGACGTAGACGCCGTCGGGCTGGTGCGGGACGGCGAACCGTTCCTGCGGGCCGTGTTCGAGCCGCACGGGTATCAGGTGGACGCCACTCGCTCCCCCCCGACGAACACTCTCCCGAATGGGGCGACAGCCCGTACTTCGCCGTCACCCTCCGCCACACTGTCACGCTGTCCGCTCGACTGACCCACCTGTACGTGCTAGTGCCGGTTTTCGCCGCCACGAAGCACGACTTCGTCGGTGAGGACGAGACGGACAAACTGCTGGCGAAGGGCGACCCATCGCCCCGTCCGCACGACTGCTCCACGGGAGACGCCCGATGAAACTGCTGTTCCCGCGAAGCGGGATGATGAAGAAGCTGCCCGACTCGGTGTTCGAGCACGAGTTCGACGCCGCGCAGTCGCTCGGCTTCGACTGCCTGCTGTTCGCCGAGGACATCCTGTCGCACGAAGGGGCGGAGCAAGCCGTGCGGCACCTGCCGGACGGCGACGGCGGGCCACTGCTGTACCGCGGGTGGATCTTCTCCGAGGACGTGTACCGCGCACTTTACGACGCGCTTACGGCCCGCGGGTATCGGCTCGTTAGCACGCCCGAGCAGTACGCGGAGGTGACGTACTTCCCCAACTACCACCCGAAGGTGCGTGAGGTGTCGCCGCCGGCCGTGTGGACGGACACGCCCGACGAGTACCTCGCGTGGAGCCGCAGCCGCACCCTCGGCGACGGCCCGTTCGTGCTGAAGGACCACATCAAGTCGGCCAAGCACCGCTGGCACGAGGCCTGTTTCGTGCCGAAGGACGCGGGCCGCGAACGGTTCGAGGAGGTCGCCGCGGCGCTGAAGGCCGAGCAGGGGAAGTCGTTCCACCGCGGGTTCGTGGTCAAGCAGTACGTGCCGCTACGGTCTCGCGGACCCAGCCCCCGCGAGTACCCGATGGCCGAGGAGTACCGCCTGTTCTTCTGGCGGCGGAAACTGCTGGTCGCCTCGCACTACCACAACCAGGCCGCCAACCCGGTGGACTGGACGCCGTTCGAGCGGTTGGCCGAGCGGTTCGACGCGCCGTTCTTCAGCATGGACGTGGCCCAGGCCGAGGGCGGAAACTGGCTGGTCGTAGACATGGGGGCGGGGGAGTGCTCGTCCCTCCCGCCGAGCCTTCCGGCGACCCGGTTCTACCTGGGGTTGCGTGACACGTGCTCCGTGTCTTCACCACCTGAGAGCGGTTCCGAGTGAACCCCGTGAGCCGGAGAGCTATCCTGTTCGGTACACTCCCAGCCGGTGAGGAGAAGGAGGCGCAACCGATGGCCGTACTGGACGACTTGTTCAACTCGCTCTCGCTGCGGCTACGGCCGGAGGACGTGGCCGAATTGGTCCGGCAGGAGTTGAGGGGGTCGCTCGACCGCCGCGAGGCTCGCATCATCAACCGCGCCGCCCGTGGTGCCCTCACCCGTCAGTCGTTGGGGGCCAGTTCGATGGCCACCGAGTTCGCTCGCCCGATCGGGTTGGCGAGCCAGATGCACACCGCCCGCTCACTCTTCCCGGCGCAGGCCGCCCCAACCGACGACGAGTGTGACCGGCCGGCGGTGGTGGCGACCTACATCGCCACCACTTCGCGGGTGATCGCCAAGACGCCACGGGCGAGCGACTTCAAAGCCGACCGGCTGAACCGCGTGGGCCGAACCGCCGCCGGCCTCGGAGAGTTGTCCAAGCGGCAGTACAACAAGCGGTTCCGGCTACTCGCCCGGATGGAGCGGAAGGTGGAAACCCTGGAGCGGGAGATCCGCAAGCGGGGTACGCCCTCGTCTCCAAGTCGCGGCTGGCCACCCGGATCACCCGCGACGACTTCTTCCGCGACCGCGATTCGGCCTGCTTCGTCGCCTACCTGACCGCCCGCGCGAACCTGCGGAGCGTGTTCACCAACGGCCCGCAGGCCCGCGCGTACGACGAGGTGGCCGAGATGCTGCTGGACCGCTGTCGGCGGTCGGCGTCGGCCCACTGGTGGGTGGTCGCCCACGTCCACCCGACCGCGGAAGTCCTCGGCCACCTGCCGCACGAGCGACTCGGCCGGCTGTTGGCGGCGTGGTTCGGGTTACTCACCGGTATCGCCGGGCTGCTCAGGGAGGTGTGGGAGAAGTCGCGGTTCGACCGGGCGACCATGATCGTCCGCTGCGGCGACGATTCGACCACCTGGAACGCGACCGCCGGGGCGTGGAACAAGGCCCGCGAGGGGTGGATCGAGGTGCTGCACGCCCTCGGGATGGACAACCTGCTCGACCGCCTGTGCCCCGGCAAGGTGCTGCGGCTGATGGCGGCCGACGTTGCGGCGTGGCACCGGGCGGGCGGCGGCGGGTTGGAACCGGACACGGCGGTTTGGGCGGAACTGCCCGCCCCGTCGAATGTGCTGGATGGGTCGGCGTCCTGCACACGCGCGGAGGTGGAAGCCGTCTGTCGGCGGCACGGCGTGGACCCGGTTGCCAAAGGGTGGACTCAGCCGCGACCGGAGCGGGTGGCCGAGCCGTTCCGACCGACGCCCGAACTGGTTCACGGTGTCGAAGTCGGCCATCCGGGGTTGGCGTTGCTTCTGCGGAAGATGGGCGTGTTCTCCGGGAAGAAGTTGAAGCGGCCGACCTCGTGAGGGGTCGGATCACCTGGGGTAGCTCAGTGGTAGAGCGGCCGGCTCTTTACCGGCTGGACGCAGGTTCGAGCCCTGCCCCCAGGTCTCGTTCGAGGTAGCTCAGTGGTAGAGCGGTCGGCTCGGACCGACTGGACGCCGGTTCGAGCCCGGCCCTCGAACACCTCCAATTCACTCCCATGACCCTCCGCATCCCCAAGTTGTCGCTCGTCGTGCGGGTCGGCCCGCGGCCTGCGGAGCATCATGGAAGACATCATGATGGACGTGATGTCCGAACTGCCCGAGAGGGACCGCAAGGGCAAGCACGTGGTGACGGCCGACGTGGTGCGGAAAAAGGTGCCCCTGCAAATGCGGAAGCCGGAGCAGCCCGAGAAGATCAGCGCGCCGCTTTGTGGCGAACGGCGCGACGTGAGTCCGCCGGTTCTTCAACACACCGGCGGACTCACG
>JANNVG010001304.1:0-9881 GCA_031414395.1 Fimbriiglobus sp. | reverse complement strand
GCTCCTGGAAGTTGTCCGGCGGCAGCCAGTTGTCTTCGCCGCCGACGTGGGTGCGGAAGAAGTGCCACGTTTTCGCCAGCACCGCCCGCAGCTCCTGCTCTTGTGATTCGGTGAGCGGCGGGTCGGTCTGCACCCGCGGTTTGCTGACCAGGTACGCCACCAGCGGCGCGAGCAGCCAGACGAGCAGCAGCGGCCCGGCGACAATCAAACTCCACGGGACCAAGACCGCCAAGAGTGCCAAGGCCGCCGCCGCCACCGCCACCCCCGGCCACATGGTCAACACGAACACCACCAGCCCGCCGCCCAGCCGCGATTCCGCCGCCGCCGCCGTCTCCCACTCCAGCATCCGCCGCCGGGAGACGTACACGCGGTAGACCGTCCGCAGCACCGCGTCCAGGGCCAGCCGCGCCTGATCGGTGAGGAAGGTGAGTTGCAGCCCGGCCTGGGCGAGGGTGTTCCCCAGGTCGAACCGGGCTTGCGCGAGCGCCCCCCGTCGGCCGGGGCCGACCGCCAACCGCCGGGCGCTGCCGACGACCAGCATCACCCCCGGCAGCAGCCACGGGGCGACGACGAACAGCGTCCACCCCCACGCGACCGGCACGAACAGCCAGCCGAGGACCAACAGCAGCACCGCCGCCGGCGGCACCAGGCTCCGCCGCAGGTTGTCGAACACCTTCCACCGCTCCAGCAGCGGCAGCGGGTTGGGCTGGCGGCCGGTCGGGGTGGGCACCGTCAGCCCCAGCCACGGCAGCAGTTGCCAGTCGCCCCGGATCCAGCGGTGTTCCCGCCGGGCGTAGGCCGGGTAGCGGACGGGGAAGCCGTCGAACACCTCCACGTCGGACGCCAGCGCGCACCGCGCGTAGTTCGACTCGATCAGGTCGTGGCTGAGGATGCGGTTGTCCGGGAAGGCGGCCCCGGCGGTGGCGGCGAAGGCGTCCACGTCGTACAGCCCCTTGCCGCTGAACGTGCCGCGGGCGAACAGGTCCATGTACGTGTCGGACGCGGCCGACGAGTACGGGTCCACGCCCGCCGACCCGGCGAACGCCCGCGCGAACCACGACTTGAACCCGACCCGGTAGAGGAAGCTCACCCGCGGTTGCAGCACGGCGTACCCGGACTCCACCCGCCGGCCGTCAGCCGACAGCCGCGGGCGGTTGAGCGGGTGGGCGAGCGCCGCGATCATCTGCCGGGCGGCGTCGCGCGGAAGCACCGTGTCCGAGTCGAGTGTCAGCACGAACCGCACCCGCGGCACTTCACTCGGCGGGTGCGAGGTGTGCGTGTAGTCGGTGTCGGCCTTCCCGCGGAGCAGTTCGTTGAACTCGTGCAGCTTGCCCCGCTTCCGCTCCCACCCCGACCAGATGCGCTCCCGCTCGTTCCACCGCCGCCTGCGGTGGAACAGGAAGAACCGCGGCGGGCCGGCGGCGGCGTAGTCGGCGTTCAGCCGCCGCACGCCGGCCAGCAGGGCGTCCACGCACGCCGCGTCGGTCGGTGTCGTCTCGGCGTCGGCGTCGGTGAAGTCGGTGAGCAGTGCGTACCGCAGCGCCGGGTCGGGGTTCGACAGGGAGTGGTGTTCCAACTTCTCGATCAACTCGGCCGCGTGGTCCGGCTTGCCGATCAGGGTGGGCACCACTACGAACGTGGTGAACTCTTCCGGGATGCCGGCCTTGAACTCCCGCCGGGCGAGGATGCGGGGACGGACCAGCCGGCTGACCATCGCGTTCGTCAGGCCGACGCCCAACTCGGACGCCGGGAACGCGGCCAACGCCAACAGGCCGACGGCCAGCGGCCACCACAGACCCCAGAGTAGCGCCGCCGCCACCGCCACCGCCAGCAGGGTGAACCCGCCGAGCAGACCGGCGTACACCAGCCCCGGATGCGCCTCCTGCCACTCCCGCACCCGCACGCCGCCGGCCGGCCGGTAGTCGAGGCCGCGGGCGAACTCGTCCCGCCCGTCGCCGATCAGCACCCACGACACCTGCCCGCGGACCGGGTCGCCGGCGTGCCGGGCGGCGGACGCGACCGCGGCGGCGGCCACATCGGGTTCGGAACGGTCGCACCCGCGGGCCAGCTCTTCCACCGCCCGCCGGCAGCGGTCGCGGGTGGGGAAGTCTTGAGCCGGGTAGATGCCGCCGGGGTCGCCGGCGAGGGTGGTTTCGACCACGCTGACCGACTCAAAGAACCCCGTCCAGTCGATGACCGCGAGCAGCCGCAGGGTGGTGACGGCGTTGCCGAACGACACCTGGGCCGTGGCCTGGCGGATCGACTCGCGGCGGAAGACGACCGTCGGGTCGGCCAGGTGTGTGGTCAGCCACTCTCGCACCGCTTCGGGGACGGGGTGGTCCTGCACCGCGTCCCACGCGCCGGCGGCGAACGCGTCACTCGGTTCGGCCGGCAGCCGCAGACGGTTGCCGGCCTGTGCCGCGGCCACCGCCACGACCGCCGACCGCCGCTGTCCGAGTGCGGTCAGCAGTTCGTCCGCCCGCTGCCGCACCGCCTTCACCGTCGCCAGCCGGAGCAGCGTGGGGAATGCCCACAGCTCGCCGGTGGTGAGCGTGGCCACCTGCTGATACGACCGCACCGCCGCGAGCACGCCGTCCTCGGTCACCATGCCATCGCCCGCGTCCACCACCGCCTCGGCCAGTCGGTAGGCGCGGGGCGTACCGACCTTGCCGGCGGGCAACTCGCGGAAGAAGCGGGCTGGCAGTTGCGTCCGCACTTGACGCACGGCCTCGTCGATGACGTAGTAGTTGTCGAGCAGCCACTCGGCCTCGGGCGGCATCGGCTCGCCGGCCGGCAGGTGTGAGAGCGTGCGGTACGCGCGGCCGATGCGTCGGCCGTCAGTGCCCAGCTCGTGGAGCAGGTGGGTGCGAGCGGGGGGGCGATCTGTCAGGCCTTCGGCGGCGAGGGAGAGGAGGCGCTGGTGCAACTTCGCGGGGGTGAACGTGTCACCGGGCATAAACACTCCCTTTTGATGCCGAATTGTATTCGCGACGCAATCCGTGTGCCACGGACAAGTTCAAGAGAGGAGGGCGACCAAGCCGGTTCGTTCCAACCATCAACGAGACGCCGCCACGATCATCACCCTCCTTGCACTCCATCTCGCCGCGCCGATCCCGAAGGTGAAAGAGATCGAACTCTTCTTCCCGACGAACCTGGACACGAAGGGAGTGATGGGCGCCTCCGCGACCTTGATCACATTCGTTCGCGTCGAGTGAGAGCGGCATGATGCCCAATTGCCACCAGACCACCGCACAACCCCTGAAACGCTTCTCCCATCATGTTATCACCGATCACCTGATCGCGGTGGGCGTCCAATCCTTGCCGAAGTACCTCCACGAGCACATCGGCAAAGCCGTCCTCGTCCCAATCGTGCTTCTTCCACCGCGGAGCAGCCCCGGCCAACCATCCAATCCCGTGAACAAGAAACTCATTGCCCGCCGGCCGGAGGACGAACCGGCAGAACGCCCTCGCCACCCGCGCCATTCCGAACCACCGACCGTCTGCACGGGCGACGACCGGTGCCAGATGGCCGATCGGTCGGGCAAACTGTGGTTTGTCGCCCAACGTCGGTACGCCCATCTCCGACCCGAGCAATTCGATGACGATGTCTTCCTCCCCCCGCCACGCGTACCCGGAACGGGTGAACGCGCTCGGGTTGTCCACCGCGTACTCGATCACTCGGCCCCAGATCGCCACGAACTCTTCGGGGCGTAAGTCGGGTTGTTGTGCGGCGGAGCGGAAGCAGTCCGACAGGAAATACTTGAGCCGCTACTGACCCCGGTACCGGAGCCCGAGGATCGGCCGCCACAGGGCGTCCGCCCGTCCGACCTGGTCGAGCACCCACTGGCCGAACTTGGTGGGGAACCGTGACGACTCCCGCTGATCACCGGTTGAGGCTGGGATGGTTCGCAGGGTGACGGTCAACAGTTCAGCGAGGGTTCCGACGGTTTGCTCGGAGAGGCGGGGTTCGGCGGCGGCCAGTTCGACCCAGGCGAACGCGTGTCGCAGGTATTTGGTGTCTACCCCGGCCACGTTGCAGGGATCCCCCGCTTGATCCTCGGCCGGGCGTCATCTTGGTCCTCGAAGTTGAACCCCTGACCACCGGTCAGTGAAGTCGGCGCGGCCGCTTTTGCCATGTCACGATTCACCCCGGTTGTGAAAACAGGCCACTGTCAAGCTATTCCCCGACTGCGTACCCAACTCGACACACCACTTGGAGACGGTGGCCATCTCGTGTGAGCCGTCGGCGGTGCGGTGCCGGACGCCGGCAATTCGCCACCAGCGTTGGTTATGAAGTCGAGGGGAGGGGTGTTCGCCAACCATCGCGGTCAAGTCACAGACTTGTGTTTCGGACTTCTTGGCGACGGGAACCTGATCGACTGAACACGGGCCGCCTGGTCGGGTCGGGGTACGGTGTTGTTGACCACAACCACACCATGTCCCACCTGGCAGGAGGCCCGTGCCGTGGATCACCTGATCCCCTCCCTCGCCACCCTGGTAGACCCCTTCCGCGCCGCCTTCGCACGCTCCGAAGTGTTCGCCACCTTTCACCATCAGCTCGCCGGATGGACCCTCGCCCCCGGCCCCGCACCCTGTCCGAAGTGTGGCAAGCGGCCGGTCGATCCGCCACCCACCACTGGGACACCGCCTACTCCTTCTTCGCCTCCGCCAAGTGGCAGTGGGACGACCTGGGCAAACTGCTCGTCCTCCTGGTCGTCGCCCGCTTGATCCCGACCGGGGCCGTCTGGGTGGTCGTCGATGACACCCTGTGCCACAAGCGCGGGGCCAAGGTCGCCTTCGGCGGCTTCGTCCTCGACCCCGTCACCTCCACCAAGGGCACGAAGAACTTCCGCTTCGGCGTCCACTGGGTGGTCGTCGGCCTGAGCGTCCACCTGCCCTTCCGCCCCGACCGCTCGTTCGTCCTCCCGGTCCTCTGGCGGGCGGACCGCAAGGCCGGCACCCCAGGGCATCGGACCCGCACCGCCCTCGCCGCCGAACTGGCCCGACGCGTCGCCACCTGGCTGCCCGACCGCGACGGCTGGCGGGTCGGCGATCAGGCGTACCTGAACGGCCCCGTGCCGGCGGATCGGCCCAAGAACCTGCGGATGATCGGGCCGCGGCGGTGGAACGCGGCGTGGCACCGCCCGCCCGAGCCGCCGGGAGTGGGCCGCAAGGGCCGCCCGAAGGTGTTGGGCGAGCGGTTGCCGAGTCCGGCGGAGATGATCGACGACCCGAACACGTTCCGAGCGTCGCGGATCACCGCCGACGTCGGCGGGACGACGCGGCGGGTGCGGGTGCAGGTGGTGCCGGACGTGCGGTGGCCGTCCGGGTCGAAGACGGACCCGATGACGGTGGTGCGGGTGCGGGACGTGGCCGGCGAGTGGCGGGACGAGGTGCTGCTGGCGACGGGCACTGGGGTGTCGGCGGCGTTCGTGATCGACGGGTATTGCCGGCGTTGGGGAATCGAGGTGGCGTTCTCCGAGAGCAAGCAGTTGCTCGGGTTGCACGCCCCGCGGGTGCGGACGGCGGCGAGCGTGGAGCGGGCGCACCCGCGGGCGTGGTTCGTGCAGACGCTGACGGTGGTGTGGTACGCCGAGACCGGCCGGGCCTGTCCGCCGGTGCATCGGGCCCGCCCGTGGTACCGGTCGAAGGCGGGGGTGAGCTTCGCCGACATGCTGGGCGCATTACGCTTGCCGCAGTGGGAGTTGCGCTTTTCGCGGGAGTCGGCCGACGGGCAATCCCCCTGGGAAATGCTCGACGCCCTGAAACATTGGCTCGCCGCCGTCCGGTAAGTCCGAAACACGAGTCAGACGCTCGACGCCGACCTCGACGCCCGCACCTTCTGCCTGGGCGACTTCGGGTTCGGCGACCTCGTGGTGGACGTGCCCGACAACCGCGCCGCCTACCAGACCCGCCTCGACCTGCGGGAGAAGTACGGCGTGTTCGTGGACGTCATCGCCGGCGTGAACGTGGCCTCCGCCGAAGTGTTCTGGGAACTCCGCTCGGTCGATCCGGCCACCGGCGACGTGCCCAGCAACCCGCTCGTCGGCTTCCTCCCGCCGAACGCCGAGGGCAGCGGGCAGGGGTTCGTGTCGTACACGGTGAAGGCCAAGAGGGCGGCCGAGACGGGCACCCGCATCGACGCCCAGGCCCGCATCGTGTTCGACATCAACGAGCCGATCAACACCCCGCCGATAAGCTCCGTTTCCCCGCTGCCGGCCGAGAGCGAGAGCCGCTTCCTGGTGTCGTGGGCGGGCGACGACGGCGACGGGTCGGGCGTGGCCGGGTTCGCGTGTCCGTGTCCGTGAACGGCGGCGCGTTCGCCCGCTGGCAGTCGGGCACCACCGCCACGTCGGCCTACTTCACCCGCGAGGCCGGACGGACGTACTCGTTCTTTAGCGTGGCCACCGACCGAGCGGGCAACGTCGAAGGGATGAAGACGGCCGGCGACACCACGACCGTCGTTCCCGACCCGACCGCGGAACCGGGCGAGTCGCGCGGCATCACCGGCACGCTGTTCGAGGACCTGAACGCCGACGGCGAGCGACAGGCGGGCGAGCCGGCGCTGGGCGGGTGGGTGGTCTTCCTGGACGCGAACGGGAACGGCACCCGCGACGAGGGCGAGACGGCCACCACGGCCGCCGAGGACGGCACAGCCACGTTCGGCGACCTGAAGCCGGGCACCTATCGCCTCGGGGTGGAAGCGCCCAGTGACAAGGCGGTTGTCGGCGAGGTGGCCCCGGTGACGGTCACGAGCGGGGCGGCCGGCGCACGGGGCATCGCACTCCAACCCGTGGCGGACACCACCCCGCCGGCGGTCGCCGCCACACTATTGCAGAACGGGGAAACCCAACGGAGCCGGGTGATCCGGATGACCTGGACGTTCGACGAAGCGGTGAACGTGCCGGCGCTCATCAGTTCGGGCGACATCACCCGCGCCGTCCGCCTCATGACCTACGGGCTAGAGCGAATATCAAGTTTTCGTAGCGGGGTATCCGCTGTGGAGAATGTAATTCTGGCATTCTACGGGCCGGAGTTTCTTAGCTACCGACCTCACGAGTTTCTTCAGCCCTTCGACCGACCGCTCCGCCGCCCGGTGGGCCAGGCGCTTCAACTGCGAGAACGCTTGTTCGATCGGATTGCGGTCGGGGCTGTAGGGCGGGAGGTCACGAACCGCCAAGCCGGCGTTTTTCAACGTGGCCCGCACGGCGCGGGTCTTGTGCGAGGCGAGGTTGTCCAAGATCAAAACGTCGCCGGGGCGGCACTTGGGGATCAGGGCCCGGCGGACGTAGTCCTCGACGGCGAGGCCGTTCATCGCGCCCTGAAAAACCCTCGGCGCGATCACCCCTTCGGAGGTGAGGCCGGCCACGAAGGTGAGGGTGGTCCAGCGGCGGAAGGGGACGGCGTCGTCGAGCCGTTCGCCGATGGGAGCGTAGCCGTAGAGCCGGCCCATGGCGGTGGAGAACCAAGTCTCATCCAAGAAAATCAGGCGTTCGGGCGCGGAGGCGGCGACGCGGGCGAACCACGTGGCGCGGGCGGCTTTCACGTCCGGCCGGTCGCGTTCGGAGGCGTGGAGCGCTTTTTTTTGAAGGTGAGCCCGAGGGCGACGAAGGCGCGCCAGACGGTCATGGCGGAGACGCGGAGCCGGAGTGCGGCGGCGACCTCGGCGGGCGTGTGGTCGGGGTGCTCGGCGTTGTCGGCGCGGATTTTGTCGTGGTCGCCGGCGAGTTTGGGGTTGGGGCCGCGCGGCCCGGTTTTGGGGGCGAGCGAGCCGGTGTCGCGGTGGCGTTGGATCAGCCGACGGACGAAGGCCGGGCTGACGTCGAAGCGTTCCGCGACTTCGGAAGTGGTCTCGCCGGATTGGCGGGCTTCGAAAATGCGACCGCGGAGATCCATCGAGATCGCGGCCATGATTGCCGTCCTTGGCAAAGAGGAGTCTGTCGCCGTAGCAATAGCATCGGCATCCCGCTACGAAAACCCGAGATCCGCTCTAAACGGCAAGGGGTCCGGTGAACTGCTCACACTGTCGGCTGACCAGTTCCGGTACGACGCGGCCACCCGCACCCTCACCTGGGCGCTCGACGCCGTCGCCGGCGGCACGGCCCCGCTGGCCGACGGGTACTACGAGTGGCAGGTGTACGGCTCGCTAGTGACCGACACGGCCGGGAACAAGCTGAACGACGGCCGCATGACCACCCGGCCGTTCCACCGGCTGTTCGGTGACTTAAACGGCGACGGAACGGTGGACACGGCCGACCAGGCGCGGGTGAATGCCGCCCTCGGCAGCCGCCCCGGTTCGGTCGCCTGGGATCCGGACGCCGACCTGGACGGCGACGGGATCGTGACCGCCCGTGACCGCAAACTGCTCGCCCAAGCGATTGGCAAGAAAGTGATCTACCGCTGACCGACTCGACCCCGACTGACACCCACCGTCCCCGGAGTCGCCCGTGTACCGATTCGTCCTGACCGTCGCCCTCGCCGCCCTCGCTGCTTGCTCCGCCCGTGCGGAGTTCGTCACCCTCGCCGCTCCGGGCACGTATACTCCCGGCAGCCCGTTCACGGTGAACGTCGGACTGACCCCGGTGAGCGACCTCGGGCTGTACAACGTGGAAGTGGTGTTCCGCTCCGCCGGCGCGAGCGGCAGTTGGCTGACCATCGACCTGCCGGCCGCGGCCACCGGCGGCTACGTGTTCCCGTCCGCCGACAACTTCCTTGGCAGCGCGCTGGTGTCGGGGAGCGAATACCGGGTGACCTTGTCCGACTTCACCCTCGACCCAACCGGCCCGAACGTGACGGCCGGGGTGAACGACCGCCTCTCGGCACTCACCGTCCGCCCCGACCCGACCCTCACTTCCGCCATCGAGGTGAGCATCGACCGCTCTTCGCTGTTCGTGGACGACGCCGACGAGGACAGCCTGCTGGTCGACGCTGTTCTGCCGGCCGTGTCGGTCGCGCCCCCCCCCACCGACCCGACGCCGGTGCCCGCCCCGGCCGGCGTGTTGCTCGCGGCCGTCGGCCTCGCCGTCCTCGTCGCCCGCTGACCCTGCCGCTCCGCTCGGCCTGCGGACGCGCCGGCGGAGTGAACCCCACGGTGAATTGCTTCGGACACCGAAACTTGTGCCGTCCAACATGCTTTGCTCTCCTGCTGTCCCACGTCAAGAACGAGCCGTTACGCGACGCGCTCACCTTCGCGTACGAGGCCGGGTGCCGCCCGCAGGAGGCCCGGCTGATCGAGGCCCGGCACCTGAAGCCGGCGCAGCACCGGGAGGAGATCCCGCCGGCCGAGGCCGAGGGGAAGCGGCGGTGGCGGGTGATCTACCTGTCCGCGACGGTGGCCGCCATCGTGAAGCGGCTGGCGGGGGCACGCTCGACCGGGCCGCTGTTCCTGAACGTGGACGGCCACCCGTGGCGGGCGCAGGCCGTCGTCTGCCGGTTCCAGTGGCTGCTGGTGAAGCAGGCGGGAGTCGAGGAGAAGCTTCCCAAGCTGCCCTGATTCGAGCGGCGGCGGTACGCCGACCCGGCGGAACTGACGACGGCGCGGGCGGCCCACCAGGCGAAGCCGGCCGAGCTGCGGAAGGGGCGGGCGAAACTGGCCCGGCAGGAGGACGTGCGGTTCGCCATGTACGACCTGCGGCACTGCTTCGCGTCGCGGAAGCTGAAGAAGGGGCACGACCCGATCACAGTGGCCGCCCTGCTCTGGCACACGGACGGCGACCACCTGCGGGCGGCGGTGAAAGGTTTTGAGGAGTAAACCAAGGATTTGTGGTGTTCGGCTGCACACAACCCAGGAACCTGTTCTGATCGGACAGGTTCCTGGGCCGAGTCGCTCTGGGTGGCCAGTCCCATGAGCCGATGAGGTCACCCTTGCCCGACGTCATCGG
>JANNVG010001303.1:0-3013 GCA_031414395.1 Fimbriiglobus sp. | reverse complement strand
GTCTCGGCTCGCTCCGCTCGCTCGGACCCACCCTACGCAAAGCACCCCATCTGCACCGCTACACAGCCCTGGGCGGGGTGATGACACCCGGATTCTCGAACTCAGCCGGGGTGCGTTTCAGTCGGCGGCGAGTCTTCCGCTTTGGGCGGCGGGTGTGATGCCCGCAACACCCGCTTCACGAAGTCGGGGAATGGAACGTGCATCCCCTCGGCTTCAGCGCGGAGGTGATCGAACTCGGTCACTTCGCCCGCCTGCCAGACCAGGTCCAACCGTCGGATGTCTTGAGTCGCCACGTGCCGATACTCGGTCGGCTGCGCCCAATAGCACGTCCCACAGACGGCCGCATCCTTCGCCGCCCAATTGGGGCAGTTCTCGCACGACCACGATTTCGCGCGATTGCACGATCCGCACAGGGGCATGTACTCGGCGACCGTGGGCGACGAGCTTTCTCCGGCGATTTGAAACGGAATCCGGTGGTCAATCTGGAGGTAGCGTGGCTCCATTTCGGTATGGCAGATGGCACAGCGGTTGGCATGTGCTGCAACCACCGTATCTCGGAATGCTTTCGACAGGCGACCCCGTCCACCACCCATTTCACCCCGGAGTTCGGACGGACCGCCGAACGTGTACCGGGCGATCCGTCGTCCCGTACTGTTCTTCGCCCAGGTCATCGGGACGGGAAGGCCCTGGTCGCGCACGTCCTGAATCGCTCGTGGCGGGTGTTTGTAACCGTACCCCTCAAGATCTTCAGTCGTGATAAATCCGACGCGGAGGATGTGATCGACGACCACCCGCGCGCGCTGGCCGGTGATGCGAGCGGCGAACGCCACGATCTCGGCCGGGAATTGTGGGGCGGGCATCGTTCACTCAAACAGTGAGGGGGTCGCACGCCGGGTCAGCTTCTGAGGCACGCCCCGAAGTCGAGCCACCAGAGCGGGTGACAGGTAGAGCGATTCGACCGTCACCTGATCCCGCCCCAGCAGCGTTGCCTGGCTCGACTGCCCGACTTCCAACTCGTGGTGTGAGAGCGCGAGTTCGTCCGGCAGTGGTCGGCCATGAACCTTCTCCCCGGTTCGCCCGTCGTAGCTCACGATGTAGGAGATGTTCCGCCGGTTCAGCCCGGCGAGGGCTTCGACGAACGAGTCGAACTCGACCCCGCCGACGTACCTGTGGTTGCGGACGGATGAGACCCCCTGATACGGCGGGTCCATGTACACCACATCCCCCGCCCGCGCGCGGTCCAAAACCGCTCGATAGTCGACGGCCGTCACCTCCACCCGGTCGCGGAGGAGTTCGGCCGTTCGGCACAGGTTGCCTCGCATGGTGTCGGGGAGCATTCCCAACCGCCGGTTGTCGGGACTGTTGTTGAACTCCCCTTGCGCGTTGAAGCGGACCGCCGCCTTGACGCAACGTGCCAACAGGTACAGGAAGTGGTGTGGGGCGTGTCCGGCGTTAAACTGGTCGCGGACGGTGTCAAAATACTCTCGCTCCCGCCCCAGTTGAGCCTGCCAGAGGCGTTCGTAGTCGTCGGCCAACTCCTCCGGGCGCGTGGTAATGGCCCCCCAAAGGGTGGTGAGAGGCTCGTGCAGGTCGTTGAGCCAATACCGCTCCGCACGGTGCAGAGATGCCGCCGCGAGTGTAATCGCCGCCGACCCCGCGAACGGTTCCACCAGCCGCGCCGTTTTCGACGGGATGCAGGCCACAATCTGAGTGGCGAGTTGTCGCTTGCTCCCTTGATACGGGAAAGGATGCGGCACTCCGTTGACGCGACCCATCGTGACCTCCACGGCAGTTGATGATGTGAGTGATTGTCCCGAAGTGCGCGCCACACGTCAACTGTGGTCCGCACCACCCCGCACGCGGGCGACGAACAGTTACCCCCGTAGCAACTCCGCCGCCTCCACCGCGAAGTACGTGAGCACGCCGTCGGCGCCGGCTCGCTTGAACGCCAGCAGGCTCTCCAGGATCACCCGAGGGCGGTCGAGCCAGCCGTTCGCCGCCGCCGCGCTCAGCATGGCGAACTCCCCGCTCACCTGGTACGCGAACGTCGGCACGCCGAACTCCCGCTTCACCCGGCTCACGATGTCCAGGTACGGCATCCCCGGCTTCACCATCACCATGTCGGCCCCTTCGGCCAAGTCCAGCGCCACTTCCCGCAGCGCTTCGTCGGTGTTCGCCGGGTCCATCTGGTACGTCTTCTTGTCGGCGGAGCCCAGGCTGGACGCACTGCCCACCGCGTCGCGGAACGGGCCGTAGAACGCGCTCGCGTACTTCGCCGCGTAACTGAGAATCGACACGTGCTGAAAGCCGGCAACGTCGAGCGCGGCACGAATCGCCCCCACGCGGCCGTCCATCATGTCGGAAGGGGCGATCACGTCGCACCCGGCTTGGGCCTGCACCACGGCCTGTTTGGTCAGCACGTCCACCGTCTCGTCGTTCACCACGTAGCCGTCGCGGATCAGCCCGTCGTGCCCGTGGGAAGTGTACGGGTCGAGGGCCACGTCACAGATGATGCCGATGCCCGGCACCTGCTTCTTGAGCGCACGAATGGCGGTGCAGATGAGGTTGTCGGGGTTCAGCGCCTCGTCGCCGGTGGGGGTCTTCTTCTCCGGCGGGGTGGCGGGGAACAGGGCGACGGCGGGGATGCCCAGCTCCTTCGCCTTCCCCACGCGGTCGATGAGCACATCCAGGCCGAGGCGTTCGACGCCGGGCATCGACGGGATGGGCGTGCTGCCGGGGGTCGGTTGAAGGAAGACCGGCCAGATGAGATCGGCCGGTGACAGGTGGTGTTCGGCGACGAGCGTCCGCAGCCACGGGTGGTAGCGGAGCCGCCGCGGGCGGTGCGTGGGCGGGAAGGCGGGAGGTGTCATGCGGGGAATTGTAGTCCGAGACCTCACCCCTCGGCCCCCTCTCCATCATGGAGAGGGGGTGTTCAAGGCGCCGACGCCCCTGATCGACTAGAACCCCGAACGCAGTGAGTGGGGTTCCAATCACCGACCCGGTCACTGCGTTC
>JANNVG010001302.1:0-2923 GCA_031414395.1 Fimbriiglobus sp. | reverse complement strand
CGGGTGGCCGTCTCCCTGCTCAAGCGGGCGACGACCAAGGGGAGTATGCAGACCCGCCGCCTGATGGCCGCCTGGGACGACGACTTCCTGCTCCAGGTACTGAACGGAATGCCAGAGGCTCATAGTGCGTAAGCCCTACCCTCCCTCCTGTCTTCTCTGTGTCTCTGTGCCTCTGTGGTTAGTCCTGCCTTCTTCCGCCGGAACCGTCCGCCCGTCTTGCCCGTCTGTATTGTGCCCGTCCGTGGAGAAGCTCGCATGTCTCGCCGCCTGCTCGCACTGCTCTCGTTGCTCGCCGTCGCCGCCCCCGCGCCGGCCATCCTGAACAACCCGATCAAGCTGCAAGACATCATCGACAAGCTGCCCACCATCTTCCTCGCCGAAGTGGACGCGGTGGACGCCGACAACGCCACCGCCGTGTTCGTGCCCAAAGACGACCTGAAGGGGAAGGCCGAGTTCGCCAAGCTGCCGGTGAATTTGAAAGACGGCATCACCGCCGCCGCGAAGAAGGCCGACCACACGAAGGTGCTGCTCGACCGACTGGCGAAGGGCCGCAAGCTGGTGTTGTTCGTGAAGAAGGACGGCGACGGCTATTCCGCGTGGGGGTACGTGGAGGGCACTTGGTTTCAGTTGTCCGGCACCGCCGACAAGGACGACAAGACTAAGGTGCGGTGGGCGCTGCTGAACTGCGAGCCGGCGCTGCGGGGCACGTTCAAGGGCAGCACCGAGGAGCTGCGGGCGCTGGTGGCCGACGTGATCGCCGGCAAGGCGAAAGCACCGGCACCCGACCTGAAAGAGAAGCCAGGCTTCGGCCCGACGGTGGACGAGGAGAAGAAGAAGGAGGAGAAAGAAATCAACCTACCCCCCCCGCCCCCCTCCCTACGAGGGAAGGGGGAGCAAGACACTCCCCCCCCTTCCTCCCAGGAAGGGGGGGGCCGGGGGGGGGTAGGTTTCACACCAACCGTCGGCCCCCTGTTCGGCGTCATCCCATCGACAGTCTTCATCGCCCCGCTGGCCATCCTCGCGGCCATCTTCCCCGCCACCTTCGGCGGGCTGGCCGGCGGCTTCCGCCGCTGGCGGGCGTTCATGATGGTGGTCAGCGTGAACGGGATGCTCGCCGCGGTCTACTTCTTCACCCAGAAGTTCCTGCCCGACCAGTGGTGGGCCTCGCCGACCGCGTTCACCGCCCTGCTGCTCGGCGTCGTGTTCCTCGGCCTGCTGTGGGCCGGTCGCCGCTACCGTTCGGCCGTCGCCGCCGACCCCGCCGAGACCGACCCGCCCGCGTGGAAGGACGTGCTCATGCTGCTCGGCTTCGCCGCCGCGTCGGTGCTCGTCGTATTCGCCGTGGTGTACGGTGGGCAGTGGATCATGACCGGCTCGCCGTTCGGCCTGCCCTTCGGCCAAGTCGTCGGCCTGCTCTTCCAACTGCCCTCCCGCGAACTGACGGCCGGCATCGTGGGGTTGATCGCCGGGGCCGCGTACCTCGCTTATCGCGTGCTGCGGTCGCCGGCCGAACCCGACCCGTCCGTCCGCACCCGCGTGCCCGGCGAAGTGGCCGCACTCGTGGCCATGCTGCTGTTCGGCGGGGTGATGCTCGCGCTCGGGTTGCCGCACGTCGGCACCACCAGCCCCGCCGCCGTCGAACTCGGTGACACCGCGGTGTCAGCGGGCGAGTCGCCGATCAAGCTGACCGACGCGACGGTGTGGTACGAGTCGCCCGACATCGAAGAGGTGATGTCGGGCGTCACCCTCACGCCCACGCGGGCCTACTTCGGGGGGCTGAAGGACGCCATCTTCCGCAAGGGGGCGATCGTGTGCATCGACCGCACGACCGGCAAACAGCAGTGGGCGTTCACCGACACCGAACTGCGGGGCGTGTACTGCACTCCGGTGGTGGCCGGCGGGCGGCTGTTCTGCGGAGAGGGGTTGCACACCGACCCGTCTTGCCGCCTGCTCTGCCTGGACGCCGAGAGCGGGCAGAAGCTGTGGGAGTTCCGCACGCAGAGCCACACCGAGGGCACGCCGGTGGTGGCCGACGGGCGGGTGTACTTCGCCGCCGGCGACGACGGCCTGTACTGCCTGACCATCGACGGGGCGGAGGTGTGGCACTACCACGGGAAGGAGCAGGGCTTGCACGTCGATTCGCCGGTGGTGCTGGCGAACGGCCGGGTGTACGCCGGCAGCGGGTACAACACGTTCGCCACCTTCTGCCTGGACGCCGTGAGCGGGGCGGAGGTGTGGAAGAAGGAGATGCCCTACCGCTCGTTCGGCAACCCGGTGGTGAGCGGCGACCGCCTGTTCGTCGGCGTCGGCACCGGGCGGCTGATGGAAGACTTGAACTCGGACGCGGAACCCGGCCGCCCGCCGGAGACCAAACCGGCCGGCGCGGTACTGTGCCTGAACGCCACCACCGGCGACACCATTTGGCAGCACGACCTGGACCGCAACGCACACACGCAACTGTCGGCCGACGGGCGGGCGGTGTTCGCCGCCAGCCGCGACGGCTGGCTGTACGCCCTCGACCGCACGACGGGCAAGCGGCTGTGGCGGTACAGCTACGGCGACCCGATCACCACCGGCACGGCGGTGGCCAGTTACACGCAGGCGAAGCTGACGCTGGCCGTGTACTGCGTCCACCCGGCCGGGCGAGTGCAGGCGCACGACCCGCTGACGGGCAAGGTGTACTGGGCGCGGGCGGTCGGGCAGTTCACGGATCGCACGGCCAAGGTGTCCGGCCCGCCGACGGTGGACAAGACGAACGGGTGGACCACCCGCGAGGTGTTCGTGCCGGTCACGCTGACGAACAAGAACAACGGCGACAAGCGGGCCGCGGTGGTGAAGTTCGTGGACACCCTGGTGGAGTAGGCCCGGTCTGGTGGGTCCGCAGGGCGGGTGCGATTCGCCCGGGGGCCCGCGCCCCGGCGGT
>JANNVG010001301.1:0-4616 GCA_031414395.1 Fimbriiglobus sp. | reverse complement strand
GCGGTGGCCACAAGCGGGCACATGTGAGAAGGAGAGTTTATAATGTAGACTGCCCCCCGGCCTTCCACGGGGCCCCTCTGGTGCCCTCGGCGGTGAACACTCTTTCCAGGCGGCCCCATGAACCTGAGCGTCTTCGACCTGTTCAAGATCGGCATCGGGCCGAGCAGCTCTCACACCGTCGGCCCCATGTGGGCGGCCGTGCGGTTCGTCGAGTCACTTCAGAAACAGGGGTTGTTCGAGAAGGCGAAGCGGGTGACGACTGACCTGTACGGCTCGCTCGCCCTCACCGGCCGCGGGCACGCCACCGACAAGGCCATCCTCCTCGGGCTGAGCGGCGAGAAGCCGGACGAGATCGACCCCGACACCGTGGACGTGATCGTCGAGCGCATCCGCGCGAGGCTCGCCCTACGGCTCGGCGGCACGCGGGAAGTCCCTTTCGCGGAATCGACCGACCTGCTGTTCCACAAGACGGAGAGCCTGCCGTTCCACCCGAACGGTATCCGCTTCACGGCGTTCGATGAGGGTGGGGCGGAGGTGTTGAAGGAGCAGTGGTACTCCGTCGGCGGCGGGTTCGTGGTGAAGGACGGCGAACCGGTGGGCGGAGCGACACAGCACCCCGTCGTTCACGACTTTTGCAGCGGGAAAGACTTGCTCGACATCGGCCACCACACGGGCAAGAAGTTCGCCGACATCCTGCTCGACAACGAACTGGCCCGTCGAAGTGCGGCAGAGGTGAACGCCGGCATCGACCGCCTGTGGCAGGTGATGAACGACTGCATCGACCGCGGGTGCAAGACGGAAGGCACGCTGCCCGGCGGGCTGGGCGTGAAGCGGCGAGCGCCGCGTATGTTGCGCGACTTGCAGAAGGTCGGCCCGTTCGACCCGATGTCGATGATGGACTGGGTGAGCCTGTTCGCGCTGGCGGTGAACGAGGAGAACGCGGCCGGCGGGCGGGTGGTGACGGCCCCCACCAACGGTGCGGCCGGAGTCATCCCGGCGGTGCTGGCGTACTACGTGCGGTTCATGCCCGGAGCGAACCCGCAAGGGGTTCGCACGTTTCTGCTCACCGCCGCGGCCATCGGGATGCTGTACAAGCGGAACGCCAGCCTGAGCGCCGCCGAGATGGGTTGTCAGGGGGAAGTGGGCGTGGCGTGCAGCATGGCGGCGGGCGGGCTGGCGGCCGTGATGGGCGGCAGCAACGAGCAGATCGAGAACGCCGCCGAGATCGGCATGGAGCACAACCTTGGCCTGACGTGCGACCCGATCATGGGCTTGGTGCAAGTGCCGTGCATCGAGCGCAACACGATGGGGGCGATCAAGGCGATCAACGCCGCCCGCCTCGCCGTGCTGCACGGCGACGGCACCCACCGCGTGAGCTTGGACAAGGTGATCGAGACGATGCGCCAGACCGGCGTGGACATGCAGGCGAAATACAAGGAGACCTCGCTCGGCGGACTGGCAGTCAACGTGGTGGAGTGCTGATTTGGGACCAACTATTCCACCAAGCACACCAACTATTCCACCAAGCACACCAAGTACACCAGGAGCAAATCGGCTTAGATTTTCAACCCTTTTTCGCTCTTTTTTTACGAGATGCTGTATGCAAATCATCGGCGGGTGTTACTATTCTCTCGAACCGAGGATCCTCCTCGGCGTTCACATTCGAGGAAATCACCATGCCCGTTGATCGCAGCCCGGAACTGGTTCTGGCGTTCAAGGCCCGGGAGTCGTCGATGGACTCAACCGCCGCCCAAGCCCGACTCGTCGCGGTGGTCCGCCGACTGGCTGCAGAGAAGCGGGGCGACCTCGACAAGCTCAAAGAGAATCACCCGGACATCGCCCGCCCCGACTTCCTCTGGCACTACCTGCTCCAAAGCTTCTCAACGATGGGCCGGTCGGCAGGCTGGCACGGACTGATCGGCAACCGGACCAACTACGACCGTGTCACCTACCCGGCCCTCGCCGTGCTGCCCGACAACGACCGCCTACGGGTGGCTCGCGAGGTGTGCCGGGCCGCGAAGGTGCGTATGCCCGACATGAAGGGTGATTACATCGTCGGGTGCTTCGACCGCGTTCGTAGCATGGGCGGGCCGGAGGCCGCCAAAACTCGGCTTCTCGCCCAAACCGGCCGGGAGGCCAAGATTCGGTGGCTAAAGGCCATGCCGGGGATCGGCGACAAGTACGCCCGGAACATCATGATGGACGTGTACCACGAGGACTTCCGGGACAGCATCGCGGTGGACGCCCGCATCAAGTCGGTGTCGGAGCGGCTCGGTGCCTCTTTCCCGTCGTATCCATCGCACGAGCGGTTCTACTTGGGGGTGGCCGAACAAGCCGGCCTGAACGGTTGGGAGTTGGACCGGCTGCTGTACAACTTCCTGCCCGATGTGTTGTCGCGGCTGTAACGTGCAGCCCAGATGCCCAAACAGGCGCTGCGCCTGACGGTGGGGCCATTTAGGTTTCTGGGACTTCAGAGCCTCCTGTTGTCTCCGCCGCAGGTGAGCTTGATCAGTAGGCAGCGAACTCGCACAAACTCCTGTGGTGTAAGCGTGGAAACACCCGCTCGCCCTGTAGCGGCCCTCCGGGGTGGCGAAGATGCCGGTTCGACCACTGCCAGGAGTTTGGTACACTGCGCCGTCAACCTGTTGGGAGGCATCGACGTGACGCCAGTGTCCGCGACCGCACCGACCGACGAGCAACCTACGGCGGGTGACGAGGAGCCGTTGCAACCGCTCTCCGACCGGGACCGCGACTTGTTCCTTGACTTGATCGAAAACCCGCCGGAGCCGAACGCCGCCTTCCGCAAGGCGGCCGAAGCGTATCGCAAGCGGCGCGGAGGAGTGGAGTAAACTGGCTTCAGGAGGGCGACCCCATGCCACTGCACAACTGGCGGAACGACCGCGGGTTCAACGGCTTGCACATCATCTGGCAGAACGAGTTGCTGTACTGGCTGCAACCTCGACTACCGGAGGGGTATCGCGCCTACCTCGGGTCCGTGCCGGCGATTACTCTCGACACACTGACCAACGGACACTCCGACCCGACCGGCGGCCAGCCGGACTTGAGCGTGCGGAACTGGCAGCCCGATCCGTCCCGTGTTGCCGCTGCCGTCGCGGACCCGATGGCCCCCGACCTGGAAGCGTTGGCGGTGTTCGAGATGGACCCGCAGACGGCCGTTCACATCGACTACCACGGCCAACTCATCGCCGCCATCGAGATCGTCTCGCCGCGGAACAAAGACCGCCCGGAATCCCGCGAACGGTATTTGAGGCGGTATGAGGGGTACATCCGGCAGGGGGTTCACCTGATGCTCTTGGACGTGCTTCCGAAACCCATCGGCTTCTCGTTCGCGGAGGCGTTAGAGGCGAACATCGGCTTCCCGCAAGGGCTGTGTCCGACGCCGTTCGCGTGCAGTTACCGCGTCGGCGAGCCGGTGCCCGAAGGCACCATCATGGCCGTCTGGCGACGACCGCTCGCGGTGGGTGGCGTTCTGCCGACCCTACCGCTGCCGCTGACGGTGCATGTGGCCGTTTCGGTGGACCTTGAGCACACCTACGCGGCGGCGGCCAAGCGCGTCTACCTCGACTGACCCGCTACTTCTTCTTTGCCTTCTCGATGACCGTCGCCAGCTTCACGGGTGCGCCCTTCTGGCGGACACTCTCGTCGGCGGCTTCCATGAAAGCGAACAACTCGGTCGTCTCGTCGGCGGTCACCGGCGGCTTGCCCGTCTTGAAGAACTTGGCGATCTCGGCGGCGGTCGGCTCGTACCCCATGTACTTGTCGTCCGTTGGGGCCACGCCCTTCACCGGCACCCCGTGCCCGTACACGCCGGTGACGCTCACCCCCTTCGTGCCGAACACCGTGCCGCTGTACTTCACCGCCCCCTTGCGGATGCCGCGGAAGGTGCCCACCCGCCCGTCCTTCCACTCGCCGACGACCAACTCCGCCGCGTCGGTGCTAGTGCGAGTGACCGACACGCACCCCGGCCCGAGGATCGTGTAAAGCGTCTCGACGCCGTGAACGCCGTGCCAGAACAAATCTGGGTGGTGAGGCTCACGGGGGCACCCGCCGTACACGTCCGCGCCGAGCACGTCGCCCACTTCGGGGTGGTTCTTCATGCCGATGAAGCCGGGGCTGAAGCGGTGTTGCGAGCAGGTGAAGATCGGCGTCTTGCTCTCGGCGGCGAGGCGGAAGATCTCCACCACGTCGGCCAGCGATGCGGCGAGCGGGCGGCCGACGTACACCGGCTTGCCGGCCTTCAGGATCGGTTTGAGTTGCTCCAGGTGTACCCGTCCGTCGGCGCTCATCACCATCACCGCGTCGCACTTCTTCAACACCTCGTCCGGCGTCTTCACCACCTCGACGCCGAGTTTGCCCAGTGCCTCGGCCCACTTCGCGGCATCCCTCTCGTTGTCGGCGATGTCCTTGCTCCCGCCCGCGAACGCGGCCACTACCTTCAGCCCGGCCAGATCGCCGGCCGCCTTCGGGTTGTGGTACAGCTCGGTGAACGCGACCGCCTGATAGTTGTCGGTGCCGATGACGCCGACTCGGATGGGGTCTGCGGCGGAGGCGACGAAGGGGAGCAGAAAGGCGATGAGCGGGAGAGTGAGGCGGGG
>JANNVG010001300.1:0-2279 GCA_031414395.1 Fimbriiglobus sp. | reverse complement strand
GCCGTGCAGACCGACCCCGGCAACCGCGGTTTGGCCCGCGACCCGCACGACAACCTGTTCACCGCCACGAAGGGCGACTTCGAGGCGGCGTGCCGGAGTATCGCGGAGCATCCGGCCGCGATGGTGGAGGTCGTGACAGGTTTCCAGATTCCGACTTCCAACCCTCCGCGATACGAGACGGACGGACCATTGGGCGCGGTGTTCCTCATCCGTGCGCTCACTGTCCTCGTGCGACATGTCGGGATGCTGGCCGAGTCCGGGTATCGTCGTGCTGTTCGGGAAGGCTTGCGGTCTGCCGGTTTCACCCCGGAACTGGCCGACCGATTCACCGTCGATGCGCGAACGTGGTGGCCGGGCGGGACTCACCTGATCTCGGTCGAACGAGTCGGGAGGGCATCGGATGGCAAGCGGTATTCAATGCGGGGCGTGGAAGTTGGCGGCGGTGAATCGGACGGCGGCTTCGGCGACTACTCCCTCGCTTGCGTCTCCATCGGCATCGGCGACGGCGGGAACGAGATCGGCATGGGGAAGATCCCGCACGAGACCGTCGTGAAGAACGTCCCGAACGGCGACCTGATCCACTGCCGCGTGCCGACGGATCACCTGATCGTCGCGGGGGTGAGCAACTGGGGGGCGTATGCCCTGGCGGCAGGGGTGTTCGTGCTGAAGGGCGTCACGCCGCCGGCCGACATGTTCGACCCCGACCGCGAGCGGGAGATTCTCGAAGTGATGGTGCGGGAAGGCCCGCTCGTGGACGGCGTGACCGGGAAGCAGACCGCCACCGTCGATGGCCTGACGTGGGACGAGTACGTCAGGCCGCTGGTGCGGATCCGCGAAATACTTCAGAGTTAACCACAGAGGCACACAGGCACAGAGGCACAGAGAAGACAGAACAGAGTGAGAGGAACTGTACTCTGTCTGTTGCCCTCTCTGTGTCTCTGTGCCTCTGTGGTTAGTCCTATGTTTCCTACAGCACACTCCGTCCGCGCCGCATGTCGCGCCGGGCAGCTCGCCACCCCGACGCCTGGTCTCGCCCCCGGCTTTGTGCAGGCCAATCTGGTCATGCTGCCGGCGGACTGGGCGTTCGACTTCCTCCTCTTCTGCCAACGCAACCCGAAGCCGTGTCCGCTGCTCGACGTGACCGACACCGGCGACCCCGAGCCGAAGCACGCCGCCCCCGGTGCCGACCTGCGCACCGACCTGCCCGCCTACCGCGTGTGGGAACACGGCCAGCTTGTCGCCGAGCCGACCGACGCGCGGGAGTTCTGGCGGGCAGACTTGGTGTCGTTCCTGATCGGTTGTTCGTTCACGTTCGAGGCGGCACTCGTCGAGCGCGGCCTACCCGTGCGGCACATCGAACAGAAGCGGAACGTGCCGATGTACCGCACGAGCATCCCCTGCAAGCCGGCCGGCCGGTTCCGCGGCCCGCTGGTGGTGAGCATGAGGCCGATGACTCCCGCCCAGGCCATCGAAGCGACCCGCGTGTGCGACGTCTTCCCACTCGCGCACGGCACGCCGGTGCATTGCGGCGACCCGTCGGCCATCGGCATCGTTGATGTGAGCAAGCCCGACTACGGTGACGCGGTGGACATCCGCCGCGGGGAAGTGCCGGTGTTCTGGGCGTGTGGTGTCACGCCGCAGGCGGCGGTCGCCGAGGCGAAGCCGCCGTTCGCCATCACGCACAAGCCGGGCCACATGTTCCTGACGGATTTACGCGACCACCAGATGCGGGGGTGAAAGTGTACTGCTCGCTCCGCGAGCGGGTTTGAACAAGACCGCTCGCGGAGCGAGCAGAACACTTCACTTCGGATCAATCCCCAATTCCTGCGGCGGGGGCAGCTCCCACGTCTCACGAATGGTAATGCCCAACTCGTCCGGCCCCGGCAGGCTGACGCGCACCACCTCCGGCTCCCGCGGGCGTGTCACCGGCTGCGGGGCGGGGGGTTGGCGACGTGGTGCGGGCACAGGGGTGGACACATACTGAATCGGCCGCGGCGACGGGGCCACGTACACCGGCTGCGGGGCGTCAAAGCCAAACGACATCGGCGAACCGCCGAGTTCGGGAGGGCATCCCCCCCGCGGCGTTCACCCGGCCTCCGACTTGCCCGCTCCGAACGAAAACCACGTCACGATCCCCAGCCCCACGCACATGGTCAGCCCGACGATCGCTTTCAGACGTGAGGTCATGCGGTCGCTCCGTGGTGTACCCCGCATCGGGGCCGGATGCTGTACCCCGGCGGCGGACGCGGCGGAAGGCCAACCGGACTTCCGGGCAGGGC
>JANNVG010001299.1:0-3657 GCA_031414395.1 Fimbriiglobus sp. | reverse complement strand
TCGCGGCTCGTGGTGTGGTCTTCCGTCCCCGCTCCCTGGCGGTCGCGGCTCGTGGGCTGGAATGGGTTGAGATCATCTTCCAGCCCACGATCCAACGGCACCCGCCAGCGGGTGAGGGTCTGTTCAGCCGGCATGGCGTCGCTCCTGACGCGGGCGTTCGAGGCGGGCCATCGCCTCCAACACGTCCTGGGGGGTGAGGGTCGTCATGCAGCGGTGGTCGAGCGGGCACACCCGCAGTTGGCATGGGCCGCACGGCACGGCTTTTTGCACATGAACGGCCTTGTCGAAATACGTCTCCGTCCAGGCGATGTGCGTCGGCCCGAACAGACTCACCACGGGCACGTCGAACGCCGCCGCGAAGTGCCGCGGGCCGCTGTCGGTCGTGACGAGCGTCGCCAGCTTCCGCACCACCGCTTTCGTCAGCCCGATGCTCAGCGGCTCGTCGGCCATGCTCACCACCGCCGGGCGGTCGGCCGCGGCCACGATCTGTTTCGCCGTCTCGCGCTCGCTCGGCCCGCACAGCACCAGCACGCCGGCGCCGCGGTCGGCCAGCGTGCGGGCGAGTTCGCCGAAGTGTGCCGTCGGCCAGTGCTTCGACGACCCGAACGCCCCGCCGGGGTTCAGTCCGACCACGTTGCCGAAGCGGTGCAACTTCAGCCGTTGCCACACGGCTTCGGCGGTCGCGTCGTCGGTCTGCGTGGTGAACAACTCCATCCGGTGGCCGGGGTCGGGCACGCCGAGCAGTTGCACGATGCGGTTGTAGTCGTCGATCACGGGTGTCGGCTTCGGCTTCCCCTGGCCGTCTCGCACCGGGTACAGCCGCTTCGTCAGCAGCACGTCGCGGAAGTACCGGCCGAAGCCAACGACCGTGCGGCAGCCGCCGAGCCGGGCTGTCACGGCCGTCCGCAGCGAGTTGGGGAACAGCACGGCGGTGTCGGTATCAAGTTCCCGCAACTTTTTCGCTACCGCCCACAGCCGCTGCTCGCGCTTCCCGCGGCTGTCGTAGTACACCGTGTGTGCGAACCACGGGCTGCCGGCCAGCGTGTCGGCCACATACGGCTTGCACACGGCCACCAGTTCGGATGACGCGAAGTGCTGGCGCAGCGCGCGAACGGCCGGCGTGGCCATCACCACGTCCCCGATCCAGTTCGGCAGGAACACCGCCACCCGCGTCATTCGCTCGCCTCCGTTGCCTGATCGCCGAGTACGGCCCGCAACTTCTGTTGAAACGCCTCTTCGCCGTCGATCACCTTCAGCCCCACTCGCACGGCCCGCAGTTGCCGCCCGCCGAGTTCGCCGACCCGCAGTTTCACCCAGTCTTTCTGCGTCGTCAGCACCGTCTCGACTTCGCCCGGCAGTGCGGCCGCCCAGCGGTTCAAGTCGTCCACGTCGTCGCGGGTGTACGGGTGGTGGTCGGGGAACTCGCGGCCGGCCAGCACGTTCGCCCCGAGCTGCCGCACCGTGCGCACGAACGCCGGCGGGTGGCCGATGCCGCTGAACACCGCCACGCTCTTCCCACTCACCTCGATCGGTTCCATTCCGTCCGGGCCGATCAACCCCACCGGCGCGTGTGCGGTCGTCGCGTGTTGCAGGTGCGGGAACGCCTTCGCCAGCCACGCCCGCTGTTCGTCCAGGTTGTCCGCCTGATCGCAGCGGGTGAACAGCACGAACCCGGCCCGCTTCAAACTGCCGACCGGCTCCCGCAACGTGCCGCGGGGGAACAGGTACTCCCGCGTGATCGGCCGGGTGGCGTCGAGCAGCACCACGTCGAGATCCCGGTGCAAGCGGCGGTGTTGGAAGCCGTCGTCCAGCACGATCACGTCCGCTTCCAACTCCTCTACGGCCGCACTCGCCACGACCACGCGGTCGGCCCCTTGCAGGTGCGGCACGTCGGGCAGGTTCTCTTCCAGCACCATCGCCTCGTCGTTCGGCCCGCCGTCGGTGCCGCCGTACCCGCGGCTGACGAGCGCCACCTGCCGGCCCAGTTCGCGGTAGAACGCGGTCACGTATTCGGCCGCCACCGTCTTGCCGGTGCCGCCGAGCGTCAGGTTGCCGACGCACACGACCGGCACGGGCACCCGCGCCGCCCGCTCCGGGTGGCGGTCGAACCGCCAGTTCCGCACGCCCACGCCGGCGGCGTAGGGCAGGCGCGCCCACCACAGGGCGGCGCGGGCGGCCCATGCCACCGGCCCCCGCCGCGTGCCCCAGATCACCCCGTGATACCATTCGGCCGACGACATGCGGTTAGGGTATCCGCCAGCGGAATGGCGAATCAACCGCAACCGGCGGATGGTTCTTTCCACCGCACACCCACCGTCCCGTGGAACCATGTCCGAATCGTGGAACCACCCTTACCGGACAAGCACTTACGGCGAATCCGCTCCTCCCGCGGTCCGCCCCGAACCGATTTTCGCCCGGTGAAACACCGCCCCTCGTTCACGGGTATATCATCGGTGTGTGTCTCCGCGCGGTGCGGGCAAACCCCGGCCGGCGGCTGCCGCGTCCCATACCCAGGACCGTTCAACATGCGTCGAATCTCTCGCAGCCTGCTCGCCGTCGTCATGGTCGCCGGCCTCGCCGCCACCGCCCGCGCTGCCGACGTCAACCCGCTGCTGCCGAAGGAGACCGAGTACGTCGTTCACATGAACTTCAAGCAGATGATGGACTCGGACATCGTCAAGAAGTACGCCATGGGGCAGATCAAGCAGGCGCTCCAGGGCGAAGACCTGAAGGGCATCCTGGACACCCTCGGCCTGGACCCGCTGAAGGACCTGGAGCAGGCGACGATCGGCGCCTGGGGGAGCGGCGAGGAGACGAACGTGGTCGGCGTGGTCAAGGGCAAGTTCGACACCAAGAAGATGTACGACGGGGTGAAAGACCTGTCGGCCAAAGCGAAGGACAAGGTGGAGGTCGTCACCGAGAAGGTGGACGACAAAGAGGTGACGCTGGTGAAGCTGACCCAGGACAGCGGCAAGCCGATGTTCCTGACCGTGGCCGACGACTCGACCATCCTGCTGGCCAGCGAGAAGAAGTTCGCCACCGCCGCCCTCACCGCCTTCAACAAGAAGGAGAAGGCGAAGGTGAGCAAGGAGCTGACCGCCCTGGTGCTCAAGCAGGACGAGAAGGCGAGCATGTTCTTCTGCGGCGTGACCGAAGGCAAGCTGAAGGACGTGCCGGCCGCCACGTTCGACGGGCTGAAGCAGGTGGGCATCGACGGGGAGAAGATGAAGGAGCAGTTGGAGAAAATGAACACCGTCGCCGTCACCCTGAACGTGGGCAAAGAGGTGAAGTTCACCGCCATCATGGGCATGAAGGACGCCGACGCCGCCGAGGAGTTCAACGGCACCCTCGAGAAGATCGTGGACACCGCCAAGACCTTCCTGCCGCTGCTCGGCGGCCAGATGCCGAAGGCGAAGGCGCTCATCAAGGACCTCGAGTCGCTCAGCGTGAAGGCCAAGGACAAGGACGTGACGCTCAGCTTCGCCCTCACAGCCAAGGCCATCGGCGACCTGGCCGGCACCGACGAGTAAGGCAGCGGGATGAGGCAACACTACGGCGGCCGGGCGCACCAGCGCCCGGCCGTTTTTTTTATTCTGGAGGCGAACGGCGCGACGTGAGTCCGCCGGTTCGGGTGAACCGGCGGCGTGAGTCGCCTGG
>JANNVG010001298.1:0-2015 GCA_031414395.1 Fimbriiglobus sp. | reverse complement strand
CGCCTGACAACCAATCTACCCCACCCCTCCCCGCCGGGGAGGGGTCGCCGGCCGAGCATCGCTCGGCTGGCGGGGGTGGGGTCTCGAACACTGCCCCCGAACCCAAGACCTCCTACTACCCGCTGCTGCTCATCCTGCTGTTTCTGCTCGGCGGCACGGCGCTGCTCGAAGTGGGGGCCGGGGTGTTCGACCCGATGCGGGCGATGCGGCACTTCATGGCCGGCTTCTTCCTGGTGTTTGGCTTCTTCAAGCTGCTGAACGTGCCGGCGTTCGCCGACGCCTACCGCGGGTACGACGTGGTGGCCAAGGTGTGGCCCGGCTGGGGGTTCGTCTACCCGTTCGTCGAGGTGCTGCTGGGGGCGGGCTACTTGTCGAACGTGTGGCCGGTGGCGGTGAACGTCGTCACGCTGGTGGTGATGGGCGTGAGCACCGTCGGCGTGGTGCAGAGCGTGTTGAACAAGCGGGCGATTCGGTGCGCCTGCCTGGGCACGGTGTTCAACCTGCCGATGACCGCGGTCACCATCGTGGAAGACGTGCTCATGGTCGGCATGTCGGCCGGGATGCTGGTGTGGATCATGCTCGGGTAGGGCGGGCCGAGCAGGTCCGGAACGGACCGCGAGCCCCGCCGTCCCACTGCCACACGTGGCGGGGCTTGTCTCGCTTCGCTCGACTGCGGCCCGCCCTACAAGCCATCGGTGACCTTCGGCGGGGGTCGCCGACGAGGCGTCGGCTCGCCCACCCGACCTCGAACGGCAATCCGCCACAACGAACGGATTGAAAATGCTCTACGCCACGGCCCGCGGGGTGGGGGCCACTTCGCGTTCGTCCCACACGGCCCGCGGGGTGGGCAGCACCTCGCGGGGGTCGTGCCCGAACTGGTCGGACGGGTCGGGCAGGCGGGCCAGGTGCGCGTCGAAGAACGCCGTCAGCTTGTCGAAGTACGCTTCCGGTTCCACCTGCGGGCCTTGGTTGTGCTTGGCCTTCGGCACCAGCCAAAATTGCTTCTCGGCGGTCGGGCACTTCTCGAACAGGGCGACGGCCATTTCCGGCTTGATGTACGTGTCGGCTTGCCCGTGGATCATGAACAGCGGCACCCGCACCCGCCGCACGGCCCGCTCCACCCACGGGAACCGCACCATGCGGGCCGTCGCCACCCGCTTCATCGCCGCCAGCCCGATGCCCCCGTACATGAAGTCCGGGGCGAACTCCTGGAGCTTCCGCCGGTTCGGGCTGTAGATGTTCACCCACCGCCGCATGTACGGCACCATCGTGCTGTAGGTGGCGAACGCGCCGTCGGTCACCACGCACCGAATTCCCGCGTCTTCGGCCGCCAGCATCAGCCCGACGCTCCCGCCCTTGCTGACGCCGAACACGCCCACGCCCCGCGGGTCGGCGTCGTGCCGGTCTTTCAGGTACGCCAGTGCCGCCCGCGCGTCGGCCACGTCCTTGTCCGTCACCCACTGCAGCGGGCGGTAGTTCGGGTCGGTCTCGCTCTGCCCCTGGTTCCGCGGCTCGTAAGCGAACACGTCGTACCCGGCGTCCCGCAGGCGGCCGCAGTACGGTACGCTCGACCAGCGGTTCGAGCCGAACTCCACGCCGAACAGGATGACGCCCTTGCGGTACGCCCCGCGGTGCGGCAGGTAGCAGCCCTTCAAGAGCATGCCGTCGACTGCGCGGAACGACACGTCCTCGGCGTCGGGCACCGGGTCGCCGCGGGGGATGACGAACAGCGGCTTCTCTTCGAAGATGCGGACCACCTGGTCGAGCATTTTCACGCGATAATAGACGTGCAGACCGACCGCGAACAGGACGAGCAGTCCGGCCAGGGCGACGGGGGCGAGCAGTAACCACCAACACCAATCGGGCACGGCGGCGATCCCCTCGAAGGCTGCACCGGAACGGAGTAATCCATTACCCTTCGGCGGCAGCCTGGGGTGAAATCAAGAAGATACGGAAAGATTCGGCGGGGGCGAGGCGTGATGGCACTCTTGGCGAGCCGAGCGGCGTGAGCCGCC
>JANNVG010001297.1:0-8284 GCA_031414395.1 Fimbriiglobus sp. | reverse complement strand
CTGAGCGGGCGGGACGCCCGCGCTCCCGGCAATTCCCGAAGTGTATGAACCGGGGTCCACCCGCAGCATGAAGAGTTGCGGAAGACCCTCGCCGCCGGGCGTCAGACGACTACCACTTCTTCGGGCGGCGGGTTGCACCCGGCGGCGTCGGCCACGAACAGGCAACCGGCGTTCGGGCAACGTGCGAGCTGGTCGGCCGGCATCCCTTCGACGGCGGTGGTGAGGATCAACTTCACCCCGTCGGGGCGGCGGTTGAGCAGCGGGCATGTGACGCGCGGGCTGCCGGGCGTGTGCCACTCGTGCAGCACCTCGCCCGTGCCGAGCCGATACCGCACGGCTCGGCCGGAGTCGGCGAAGTTCGGGTTGTAGAAGGCGATGACGACGGTGCCGTCGCCGGCGTCGCACATGCCGTCGGGGAAGTCGTCGCGGTGGCCGAGGTCGAGGGCGATACCGTCTTCGACAACCGTGCGTGTGCTGATGTCGAAGCGGTATCGCGTGACCGCCTTCCGGGGGGTGTCGATGTCGTAAAGTGTCCGCCCGCCGTCGGCGAACACTTTGCCGTTCGAGCAAGTTTGTCCGCCGGCCAGCGTCGTGATCGCGCTATCAGTGAGTGTGAACAGGTACATGTGGGCGATGGGGTCGGCGAAGCTCGTGTCCTTCGTGCCGAACACCACCGCCTTCCCGCCGGGCACGACCTCGGCGTCGTTGATGATCGTCCGCGGGTGGGTGTCGGGGATGGCGGCGAGCGGCGTCCACTCGTTCGATGCGGTGTCGAACAGGCCGATGACTTTGTCGCACCCGGTGAGCACCACGCCCGGCCGCGAGGTGGGCAGGGCGAACCCCGGCCGGGCCGGGAGTGCGTACCGGCGGTGTAAGGCACCGGCCCACGACCGCGTGTGCAGGTGGCCGAACTCGGCCTCCGCGCCGGCCTGGATGTTCACCCACGCCAGGCCGTCGCCGAACGCCCGCGGGCCTTCGGGCAGGTGGCCGTCGTCCGCGGCGGGCGGGCGGAACCAGACTTCACCCACGGTCGTCATCCGGAGTCTCCCATGTTGACCGGCAAACGGTGCCTGGTGACGGGCAGCAGCCAGGGCATCGGGCTGGCGGTGGCCACCCACTTCGCCCGTCACGGCGCGAGCGTGGCGCTCACCTCCGACCGCCCGCTCGACGACTGCCCGGACGTGGCCACTCTACTCGCCGCACACCCCGACCGCACGCACTACTTGCCAACCGACATCACCATCGACGGCGCGGCCGAGCGTCTGGTCGGGCAGGCGTGGGGGTCGCTCGGCGGCATCGACGTGCTGGTGAACAACGTCGGCACCTTCCGCGAGCCGGCGTTCCTGCACCTCGACCTCGACCACTTCAACGACGTTTTCCGGTTGAACGTGTGGTCGGCGATTGCCGTCACGCAGGCGGTGGTGCGGCGGGCGGTGGCGGCCGGCCGCGGCGGGCGCATCCTGTTCACCACCAGCCTGAACGCCACCCGCAGCGAGCCGGGGCACACGCTGTACGACGCCAGCAAGGGCGCGATCAACGCCCTCACCCGGCAACTGGCCATCGAGCTGGCCCCGCTCGGGTTCACCACGGCGGCGGTGGCGCCGGGGCTGGTGGAAACGCCGCTGACGGACTTCGGGCTGAAGTCGAGTCCGGCCGAGCGCGAGCAGGTGTTGAACCAAATCCCCATCCGCAAGATTGCGAGCGTGGACGACGTGGCCGGCTGGTTCGCATTCCTGGCGAGCGACGCGGCGAGCTACGCCACGGGCATCGTCATCCCCGTGGACGGCGGCCTGGACGCCCAGCAGATGGCCGTCCGCCCGCTGACGGATGCCGAGCGGGGGTGACGTATCCTCCTCGTTCCCACGCTCCGCGACGTATCCTCCTCGTTCCCACGCTCCGCGTGGGGACGCCGCTTCGGACGCTCCGCGCCCACCGGAATCACGACCGACGCAGAGCGTCCCCGATGACGTTCCCACGCGGAGCGTGGGAACGAGGTCGACGCGGAGCGTTCCCGATGACGTTCCCACGCGGAGCGTGGGAACGAGGTCGACGCGGAGCGTTCCCGATGACGTTCCCACGCGGAGCGTGGGAACGAGGTCAATCACCCCGCACGACCCAAGATGTACCGCCCCGGATCGACTTGCGTGCGCAGCACGAGCAGTTGCAGTTCCGTCGGGGCGGGCGTTTCACTCAACCCGTCCGCCACCAGCAGTTCAAACCCGGTCGCCGCCTTCACTTCGTTCAAGGTCTTGCCGGGGTGAAGGCTCCGAACCCGCATCCGCACGGTCGTCGGGTCGAAGTCCATCACGGCCAGGTCCGAGATCACCCGGTGCGGGCCGGTGTTCGCCGGCAACCCGGCGGCTTCACGGGTACCCGGTCCGGACAGGTATCCGGGGGTGGTGAGGAAGTCGAGCTTCGGCACGAACTTCTTCGCGTCGTGCTTCATCACGATGAGCGTCCGCCAGCAGAACGACGCCAGGTCGTTCGCCCCGCCGCTGCCCGGCAGCCGCACCTTCGGTTTGGCGTAGTCGGTGCCGATCATGGTGCTGTTCAGGTTGCCGAACGGGTCGATCTGTGCCCCGCTCAGGAAGGTGTAGTCGATCATCCCCCGCTGGCAGAACTGCATCACGTCGGCCATGCTGGTGGCCATCACCGCCTTGTGGAAGGTGGTGCTGTCGCCCACGCTGATGGGCATGGTGGGCAGGAGCGGGGCCAGCCCGCCGGCCTCGAAGCAGATGACCAGGTTCGGCGCGTGCGTCTTCTGCGCGAGCATGGCGGCGGCGCACGGCAGGCCGGTGCCGACGGCCACGGTTTTGCCGTCGTCGAGCGCCGCCGCCGCGGCGCAGATCATCAGCTCGGTGGGCGTGTGCATGGTGTAGATTCGGAAAAGGATTCACCGCCGAGGGCACAAGAGGGCACGAGAGAAAGGAGCAAAGCGTCTCACGCAGAGCCGCAGAGACGCAGAGAAAACAGAAGGCAGTGTTCGGAGGCCGTCATCACTCCCTTCCTTGTCCTCTCTGCGTCTCTGCGACTCTGCGTGAGAACTGTTCTTCTTTCCTGCCTTCACTCTCGTGCCCTCTTGTGCCCTCCGCGGTGAAATTTCTTACTCATGCCGCAGCGCCTCCACTGGCGGGATGCGGGCGGCCCTCCTGGCCGGGAAGACCGCCGCCAGGGTGGTGAGCAGGGTGGTGAACGCCAGCACCGAAGGGGCCAGCCACCACGGCCACGCGAAGTAGGTGGTGGTCAGCAGCTTGTCGTGCTGCACCTGTTCGATCAGGCTCTTCACCCACCCGTCGGACGGCACCGACAGCAGCCACGCGAACGCCAGCCCGAGCAGCCCGCCGACCAGACCGACGGCCGCCCCTTCCATCAGGAACATCCACAAGATGTGCCCGTCGCGGGCGCCCACCGCCTTCAGGATGCCGATCTCGCGGGTCCGCTCCAGCACGCTCGTGAACAGCGTGTTCATGATGCCGATGGCGGCCACCAGCATGGACAGCATGGCGAACAGGTTCAGCCCGGCCGAGATGAGCGTCACCTCTCGTTTCACGCCGTTGTAGTACTTCAGCGAGTTGTACGTGTGCAGGCCCATCCCCTCGATCTCGTCCACCACCCCTTGCACGTCGCCGCCCGGCCGCACCTGTACAGTCACGTCCGTGTACCCCACTTCGGTCAGGCCGAACTGGGCCAACTGCCCGGCGAACAACTTGTCCTCCGCCGCCGGGCCGACCATCAGTTCGTTCTGCGGGCTGTTGGAGCCGGCGAACAGGTCGGTCGGGTCGGGCGGCTTGTCGTCCGGCAGGCGGCTGACGCCGACGATGGTGAAATCGACCGGCACGGCCGACCCCGAGTCGCCGTACCGCTTGGGGGCGTCGGCCGGCGGCGGCTTGGCCGTCAGCACCGCCTTCACCGCCGCCTTCTCCAAGTCGGACAGGTCGAACTGGTCGATGTGTTGCGGGAGTTGCTTAGCGATGCGGTCGAGCACCTCGGCTTGCGCGCGGCTCACCTGATCCTGTCGGGCGTTCGGCGACAGGAGTGATGCGAGCGTGTTCCCCCGTGAAAACTCTGTCCCGCCGATCGTCACCCGCACGCTCTTCCCGATCACCCCCCGCATCTGCTCGTCGGTTTTGAACCCGAGCTTGTACAGCAGGAACTCGGACACCACCACCTCGTCGGCCGAGTCGGGATTGGGCATCCGCCCGCACAAGAGCAAGTCGGCGAGTGGCGGGTTGAAGTCGTCCACCCGCCCACAGTACACGCTCCCGTCGCGCCGCTTGTCGCCGATCGCCAGTTCGCCCTGACCCATCTGGAGTGTCTGCACCTCCTCCACGTGCGGGATGCACTTCATCCGCGCCACGTGCTCCTTCGTGATCAGCGTCAGCTTCTTCGGCGGGTGGTTCCGCTGGTAGTCCTGGATCAGCCGCTTCCGCAGCCGCTCCCGCCGCTCGGTCGGGATGTCGTCGCTCACCGCGATCTCGCCCGGCGGGATGTCGGCTTCAGCGATGTGCGAACGGCCGAAGTCGTTTGCCGTCACCCGCACCACCCAGAACTCGCGGCGGGATTTGAACTCGTTCTCGATGAACTGTCGCAGGCCGACGCCGAGCGCCAGGGTGTACGCCAGGGCGGTGGTGCCGACCGCCACCCCGAGCAGGGTGAGGGCGGTTCGGGCCTTCTGCCGCCACAGCCCGCCGAGGGCGGAGCGAATCAGGTCGGGGTATCGCATGAAGGTGTTGTAGGGCGAGCCGAGCGGCGTGAGCCGTCGGGTGATTCGGAACCCGGCCCCTTACGGCGCACGGCTCGCCGGATCGGAGCCGCGTGGGCGGGCGCGATGAGTGTGAACCGGCGGATGCGCTTGGGCCGACGTGTCGGGCGACGGTCTCAGATTCCGGCGGCGGTGGGAATTTTCCGCTGGCGTCCTCACCGGGGACAGATTAGTTTCTCTCACAAGTTGGCCGCCATGCCCCCACACCACTCCCCTGGGTGCGCCGATGACCGTTGCTCCGCTCGTTTACCGTGTCGCTCGGCCTGTGGCCGCCGGGTTCCTCGTTTTCCTGCTCGGCTGTTCCGCCCAACCGCCGATGACCACTTCCGACCCGCCGGCCAAACTGCGGCTCGACCGCCTGCTCGACTTCTACCGCAAGCACCTGGACGAGAAGAAGAAGCCGCCGCAAGACGAGGCGTCGTTCAAGGAGTACATCCGCGGGCTGCCCGACGACCAGAAGCAGGGGTTCGGCATGACCCCGAACGCGGACGACCTGTTCGTCGGCCCGCGGGACAAGCAGCCGTATGTGATCCGCTACAAGGTGAAGTTCTCGGCGAGCGGGGACACGGAAGCCATCGCCTGGGAGAGTACCGCCACCGACGGCGTCCGGTACGTCGCCCTGTCGGTCGGGTACGTGCAGGAGTACGACGAGGAGCGGTTCGCCGAGTTGAAGAAGAAGTGACGCCCGACTGCTGTAGCCGGCCTCTGTGAGGCCGGTCAGTCCGGGGTCACAGACCCCGGCTACAGAAGTGCCGCCCGGCGTGCGGCACCTACCTTATTTCCTTCCGGAGGTGTGTCATGGTCCTCTCCCGTCCGCGGTCGGCGTTCACGCTGATCGAACTGCTGGTGGTGATCGCCATCATCGCCATCCTGATTGGATTGCTCTTGCCGGCGGTTCAGAAGGTGCGGGAGGCCGCCGCCCGCATGAAGTGCAGCAACAACCTGAAGCAGCTCAGCCTGGCCACCCACAACTTCCACGACGTGAACGGGCGGATGCCCAGCGCCGGCTGGCGGGACTGGTGCAACGCCCTGAGCACCACCCTGCCGCCGGGCATCCCGGCCAACGAGTGGGGGCAGAACGGGTGCTGGGTGAACTACACCGACGGCGGCACCGCCTACAACTCGTTCGCCGGCAGCAACGGGTCGAACGGCACGCCGTGGGGTTCCCCGCCGCGGCAGGCGGCCGGGTGGGGGTTCCAGATCCTGCCGTACGTCGAGCAGCAGGCGGTGGCCAACCAGCAGAACGTCGGGCGGGTGCGGAGCAGCCCCCTGGCCATGTTCACTTGCCCCACCCGCCGCACCCCGCAGAAGTTCGGCGGCGGGCACGCCTCGGCCGTCGGCGGGGTGCCGCTCGACTACGCCGCCGCCAGCTTCGGCCCGGTGTCGCGGAACGCCCAGACGCTGGCGAATGACACCGGCGGCACGGCGGCGGTGATCGTGTGGAGTGAGCCGCCGGGGGTGGCCGGCATCCGCGCCGGCGCCCGCGACAACCCGGTCGCGTTGACCGCCATCACCGACGGCACGTCGAACACCCTGCTGTTCGCCGAGAAGTGGGCGCACCCGCAGCAGTACACCGGCGGGGCGTGGAACGACGACCACGGGCTGACCAGCGCGTACGACCAGGACAGCCTGCGGCTGGGCATGCTCGCCCCCATCCCGGACAACTTCCGCCCGGACCGCACCGTCGCCCAGATCAACCCGTGCTGCGACTGGTGGCGGGACCCGCTGACGGCCACCAACCCGCGTGTGGGCAGTCGGTTCGGCGGGCCGCACACCGGCGGCATGATGGCCGGCATGTCCGACGGGTCGGTGCGGTTCATGCGGTTCAGCATCACCGACGCCCAGTTCGCCATGGCGTGCAACAAGGCCGACGGCGGGGTGTTGAATTTGGATTGACTGGTCGAGTGAACCGGCGGCGTCAGCCGCCTGGGTTCCTGGACACCCAGGCGGCTGACGCCGCCGGTTTACACGGTTCCACTATCCCACCGTCGCCAGCGCCATCATCAGGAAGTCGTCGGCCAGCCTCCGCACCTGCGCGTCCACGCTCGCGCACGTCGCCGCCCATGTCTCATCGCTCGTGCCCGCCTTCGGCGGGAGGCAGCTCACCTCGATGTACGCCTTCGCCTTCGGTTCGGTGCCGCTCGGCCGCAGGCACACCTTCGCGTCGATGCCGTCGCCGCTCAGCCGGAAGATGAGGAAGTTGCGGGCCGCCCGGTCCGTTTCGCCCTTGAACGACCCCATCTTGCCGTCTTCGTTCCGCAAGTCCTCGAACCCCGTCACCGGCAATCCGCCGATGGTTTTCGGCGGGGTCGCCCGCAGGGTGTCGAGCATTTTCGCCATGTTCTGCTTGCCTTCCAGCCCGGTCATGACGATGTTCTGCAACTCGTTCTTGAAGTGGCCGAACTGCCGGGCGAGGTCGGCGAGCAACTCGGGGATGGTCCGGCCTTGTCGCTTCAGGTGAAGGGCCAGTTCGGCCAGCAGCAGCGCCGCACACGCCGAGTCCTTATCCCGCAGGTGTTCGGTCGCCAGGATGCCGTGGCTCTCCTCGGTGGCGATGACGAAGTCGGCCGGCGTGCCCTTCACCTCGCCGAACTGCCCGGTGCTTTCGAGTTGCCACAGCACGTCGGCGTGGTACTTGAACCCGACGAGCAGGTCGTTCACGATCTGCGACCCGAAGTGCCGGGCGATGCGGGTGATCTGCCCGGTCGTCACTTCGGTGGTGATGACGATGGGACTCGCCGGCAAGTCTCCCGCCGATGCCAGCCGCGACAGCTTGAAGTAGGTGAGCAGCGCGGCGATCTCTTGCCCCGTCAGGAAGCGGTGCTTCCCCTTGCCGTCGGCGGTGGTGCAGGCCATGCCGCCGATGCGGTCGGCGTCCGGGTCGGTGGCGATGACCAGATCGGCCGCGATGTCGGCCGCCAACTTCTCGGCACGGTCCAGGCTCTCCGGCACCTCCGGATTCGGCGACTTCGTCACGTTCGGGAACTGGCCGTCGGGCGTGCTCTGCTCGGCCACCAGGTGCAGCTTGAACCCGGCCGCTTCGAGCGTCTCGCCGGCGCACCCGTGCCCGACCCCGTGCAGCGGGGTGAACACCACCCGCAGTTCGTCGTTCTTCGGCGGCGGCACGAGGCTCTGCTTCTTGCACAAGTCGATGTACCCGTCGTGAACGGCGAGGTCGAGGAAGTGGACCTTGCCCGACTTCACCGCGTCGGCCCACGGCAGCGTCTTGATGTGCGTCACCTGATCGACCAGTTCCATCATGATCTGGTCTTCGGGCGGCACCGGCTGTGCGCCGCGCTCGTCGTAGAACTTGCACCCGTTGTCGTCCGGCGGGTTGTGACTGGCGGTCATGTTCAGCCCGCCGTGCGCCTTCAGGTGACGGATGCTGAAGCTCAGTTCCGGCGTGGACACGAACCGCTTGGCGTCGGCGGCCAGGATGTGCGAGTGGATGCCGTTGGCCGCATACACACCGGCCGCGTACTCGCAGAAGTTGCGGCTGGTCAGGCCGAGCACCGGGTTCGG
>JANNVG010001296.1:0-2229 GCA_031414395.1 Fimbriiglobus sp. | reverse complement strand
GTTCAACCGGGCTGTGGTTATGGCGGCCATTTATTTTTAACCGGCAGCCAACGGTGGAACCGGAAACCCTGTCACGGGTTGTGACGCATTCCCTCCCCGCTCAGTGGTTGCCGGGTTCCACCCCCCCCCCGAGGTCTCTCCCGATGGCCGTTACCACCCGCCGCGACGCCCTCAAGACTGGAGCGGCGCTCGCCGCCACCGCCGCCGCCAGTTCCTTCTTCCCGGCCTACGCCGCCGCCACCGACAAGCTGAAGCTCGGGGTGATCGGGTGCGGCGGGCGGGGTACCGGGGCGGTCGAGGACAACTTCAAGGCCGGCCCCGGCACCGTCCTGTGGGCGGCCGGCGACGTGTTCGAGAAGAAGGCCAAATCGCTGGTGGCGAACAGCACCAAGGTGGCCAAGGACCGCGTGGACTGCACCGACCGCGTGTTCGCCGGCCTCGAGGCCGCCCAGAACGTGATCGACAGCGGGTGCGACGTCATCATCCTGGCCACCTCGCCCGGCTTCCGCCCGTTCCACCTGGAAGCCATCGTGGCGAAGGCGGCGGCCAGCAAGAAGAAGATTCACATCTTCTGCGAGAAGCCGGTGGCGGTGGACGGGGCGGGCGTGCAGATGGTGCTGAAGGTGGCCGAGGAGGCGAAGAAGCTGGGCATCAGCGTGGTGGCCGGCACCCAGCGGCGGCACCAGGCCGGGTACATGGAGACGGTCAAGCAGATCCACGACGGCAAGATCGGCGAGGTGGTGTCCACCCGCTGTTCGTGGAACGGCGGCGAGCCGTGGTTCCGCGCCCGCGTGCCGGGCATGAGCGACGTCGAGTACCAGATCCACAACTGGTACCACTTCCTGTGGCTGTGCGGCGACCACATCACCGAGCAGCACGTGCACAACCTGGACGTCATCAACTGGGTGATGAACGGGCACCCGGTGCGGGCCATCGGGCAGGGCGGGCGGATCGGCCGCAAGGACGGCGAGCCGAACGACGTGGGCAACATCTACGACCTGTTCAACATCGAGTACGAGTACGCCGGCGGCGTGCCCATGTACAGCTACTGCTCGCACGTGCCGGGCACCACGCACGACGTGTCCGAGACGGTGTACGGCAGCAAGGGGGTGTGCAAGGTGAACGCCTACCAGATCAACAAGGAGAAGGTGTTCGGCAAAGACCCCATCAACCCGTACGTGCAGGAGCACATGGACCTGATGAAGTCGATCGCCGACGGCAAGCCGCTGGAGGAGTTGACCGGCGTAGCCGAGAGCACGCTGACGGCCATCATGGGCCGCATGGCCGTGTACTCCGGCAAGCCGGTCACGTGGAAGCAGGCGCTGGAGAGCAAGAGCACCATGCCCGAGGGGCTGAAGCTGAACGCCAAGCTGGCCGTGGCGCCGGTGCCCGTGCCGGGGGCGTGATGTTGGCCAGACGAGCCGGATTGAGCCGCGGAGCGGCGCCCGATGTTAGCCAGGGGTGAAGCGAGCCGACGGCGAGCGGAACCCCTGGACATGGTGCCAACAATCTCACAAGCCCCGGAGGGGCGACAGAAGATTCTGTCGCCCCTCCGGGGCTTGGTCATTTTCGTCATCGATTCCAGGGGTTCCGTCGCGCGCCTTCGGCTCGCCGACATAACCCCAGGCTAAAAAAGGTCGCCGCTCCGCGGCGGCACGGCTGACGTGCTGCTTCCGGCTCACGCCGGCCGTTCCACTACTTCGGCACACTCAGCCAGATCTCCCCGAACGTGTCCGGCTGTTCCACCCACGCCTCGAACCGGCGGATCACCTCCAGCGCCGCCAGGAACAGCCCGACCAGCCGCGCCCGGTGGTGCGGCGGTGTGAAGAGGTCGATAAAGCTCACCCGCAACTCGGCCCGCAACCGCCGGCGGATGTACTCCTCGTACACGTGCTGCGGGGTGTCGTCCTGCACCACCGCCTGCGGGCGGCTGGCTTGTGTCTCACGCAAGAAGCGGGCGAACGCGCTCACCAAGTCCCACAGTTCCACCGCCCGCACGGTCGTCTCCCCGCGACTCACTTCTTCCGTAGGCTGACGGGCCAGTTTGGTCGCATGGCCCTCGGCCTTCTCTTCCAGCAGGCGGGCGGCGTCCTTGAACTTGCGGTACTCCAGCAGTTGCTTCACCAGCTCCTTCCGCGGGTCGGGGCCGTGGTCGTCGCCGGCGAACACCTCGTCCGCCGGCACGAGGCTGCGGCTCTTGATCTCCATGAGCGTGGCGGCCAGCACCAG
>JANNVG010001295.1:0-15617 GCA_031414395.1 Fimbriiglobus sp. | reverse complement strand
CGGTATTTCCTACTCTGTCTCCTGTCCCCTGTCTCCTGTCTCCTGTCTCGCCCGCTCACCCCGCCATCGCCATCTCTCGCGCCTGCCCCTGCCCGATCCCCACGCGGGCCAGGAACCGCACCGGCCGCGGGTCGCCTTCGTACTGCGCGTCGAACGGGTGCCACAGGGCCTGCTTGTTCTTCGCCCGCTCTTCCATCACGGCCATCTTCTCGGGCGTGCCGGGGGCGTAGCAGGTGGGGCGGGCCGAGATCGGCGCGTTGCCGTTGAAGTTGCCCACCCCGCGGCGGGCGTACTTGCTCGTGCTCGGGTACATGTCCTTCACGCCCGGCGTGTAGTAGCAGCTCCAGCACAGCCCGCGGGGGCGGTTCACCTTGCTCTTCTCGCAGTGCTTGCAGATCGGAATCATGGCCGTGCCCTTGTCAGCAGTGGGTGATTGGGATGGCGTCGGGTCAGGTCGTGGGGGCCTGGGTGTGCGGCGATCTTGTAGCCGGGGTCTGTGACCCCGGTCCGACCCGGCCTCACAGAGGCCGGCTACAGCAGCGGTCGCTCACGCGGCGGCGACTGTGGCCCCGCTCAGGCGGTTCAGCAGCGGGGCGGCGAACGGGTCGAGTTCGCTCGTCGTGGCGGGCAGGTCGTCCACCAGGATGCGGTCGGCCAGGGCCAGCTCCACTTCGGCCAGCAGCTCGCGCCGCATCTCGGACCGCGGGGTGTCGTCGAACCAGTTCAGGAACCAGCGGCAGGCGGCCGGCTCGCCCAGGCGTTGGTCGGCCTCGAAGCAGCACTTGGCGAAGTGCTCTTCCACCTCGCCGACGGTGTGCAGGGCGTCGCCCTGCCAGCCGCAGTAGCCGAGGGCACAGCACGCCTCGACCGGCCAGTCCTGCACGCACATGAGCGGGGGCGGGGTGGTGGTGGCCCCTTGCACCAGACGGGGGTCGTCGGACCGCAGGGCGTCCCGCAAGCTCATCAGCCCGACGGTGGACAGCACCGGCACGAATCCGTCCCGCCACACGATGCGCCAGCTTTCCATGATCGCCTCGCTTCGCCGTGCAGTCGGACCCCGGTGGGTTGGTGGCACGTTCCCCGCGTGCCGTTCGCCCCGCCGGTGGTGTCCAACTCCTCATTGCGGCGTTGTGTAGGTATATATACACCTGTCCACCAGGTCTGTCAACGAATCCCGGGCACTAACGGAGATTTTTCGCCCGAAAAGTGGCTCTGCGAGGTGGTCCGTGGCGTCTAACTAGACGTTGTTAGACACGAAGTGGCTTTGCCCAAGAACCTTGTTCACCACCCGAGTTGCCCCAGAACTCCGGAAGTTGCCTCAAAATGCCGTCGGGGATATCTGTACGCCCGTTAACTGAACGGATGCCAATGCAAAATGGGCGGAATGTGGGCGCGGGAAGGTCAGTTGCGCGAAGATGGGAAAGCGGTAGAGGTGGCGGAAGTGGATGGGTTACGAACGACCGAGTGAGTCGGGCGAGTCTAGCAACTTAAACCCTGATCGATGAGTATCTGAAGAGTGTCGAGTTCGAGGTTCGGCGATACAGCCGCACCTTCGAGGGCACGGCGGAGTAACGAGGCTTGGAATGGGGCATACTCGCGGAGAGATCGACTATTGCGAAGACGTTCGAGGTGCGCGTCGGTGTAGATTCGGGCGTCATAGTATGAGACGTAAGATTGCCTCACCACCCACTCATGCTCCCCCGCCTCGAATACGCAACTCGGGTCGTCCCACCGCCCGCCTCGAAAGGTGGTGAGGTTGACGACGACGACTTTATCAGGGTTGAGGGAGGGGTCAGACAGGACGACCCATAAGTGTGAGCCGTCGCTGCCCGAGCGAAAGACGAATGTGTCGCCAGTTTGCACGGCTACCGCTCCTGAAACGCGGCGTCGGCAGCCTGCTTCTCACGAAGAATTCCCTCTGCCTCGGGGATTAGTTCGCCCGCCCCCTGTGCCTCAAGCGATGCCTCCCAAGTCATCGGGAAACATGATTTCGGGTTGCTGCGGTCGAACACTGCCGACCACTCGGCGAAAGCGTGCGTCAACTCCGACAAATCGAAGCTGTCCACATCGCGGTAGCGGACACAAAGTTCTTGCAATTTCTTGAGTTCGGTCCGGGTGAGTCGGCCGACACTAACGTCGGTGCCAAGAGCCACATCGTGTCCGTCACGAACGACCGTTTCCTTCCACCGTCGCAGGTGATCGGGGTCGCCCTTCGACTTGATGAGGTCGTAAACGCCGCTCAGCACTGGTCCGTTCTTCATCGCTACGGCGTGGTCGCCAGTCAGCGTCCGACCCGTCTCGGCGAGCAATTCGCGATCGGCGATGTAAAGCAGTTTGAGCAACCGCATGTGTTCCATTCGGCCGTGGTGGTTGCGCAGAACCTCTGCCGCCGCCGCGAGCGTCTTGTCGAAGTTGAGGTGGTACAGGAGCATCGGACACCTTCGGGCGCGGCTGTTTGGTGGAGTATAGCGACTGCCCTACTCGCCGCGACGCCAGTATAGGATACGCCCGGTGGTCAATAGTTCACTCAATCCACCGGAATTCCGACCTCGCCCGCCCATGTTATGTCGAGACGTGCGTCCGTGAATCATCCCGAAGCAGAGGGCACGCCAAAGGTGATTTGGTGTCGCGATCCAGCAGTGTAATCGTCCCGGAAATGCCTGACCGAAGTGTGCGATTTCTTTTCCGCTCGCGCAATTCCCGTGCCGAATTTCAGGGCGCGGTACTGTCCCCGCCCGTTGGCCGTGGTGGATGCGACTTGCTGCCTTGAGACTGGATTCGTGCCGCCAGTGCGAGCAGTTCGGAACGTGCCCAGGTGGAGGTGTCGAGCGTGACCGCTGCCGCCACCTCGTCAAGCAGTTGACGCTCCTCGTCCGTCAGACGAATACGCAGGACGTTGCCCCGCGCGTTGCCGGTCGGTCCTTTGGGTCGCCCTGCCATAGCCACACTGTACCCACACGAAATCACGAAAGCAACCGACATTCAATGTGACTACATCGTAGCTACATTTGTCGTCATGGACGCACGCCAGTTGGCTGCTCTCGAACTCGCCGCCCGCGCCAAGATCACTTGGAACGGCCGGTGGTGGTCCGTGCCGTCCATGAGCAGCAACGGCTTCTACCGTGTGGACCCCGACGAACGCGGTTGCACCTGTGAGAACTTTGAACTCACGGGCAAGCCGTGCAAGCACATGCTGGCCGTGGACATCGTTCGTCGGCGTGATGCGGGTGTGCCGGTCCCGGAGTGCCCGAAAGAAGAGGACAAGCCGAAGCGTAAGCGGCCCACCTACAAGCAGGACTGGCCGAACTACAACAAGGCACAGACCAACGAGAAGCGGCTGTTCCAGGTGCTGCTGGCCGACTTGTGCGGCACCATCGAAGACCCGCCCCACAAGAAAGGCCGTCGCCCCGTCCCGCTCCGCGATCAACTGTTCGCGGCCGTGTTCAAGGTGTACAGCACCGTCAGCGGGCGGCGGTTCACTTGCGACCTGCAAGCGGCGCGAGAGGCCGGGCACGTCGGCACCGCCCTGCACTACAACTCCGTCTTCCGCGTGTTCGATCTGGCCGGCACAACCCGCCTGCTGCACCAACTCATCGCCCTGTCCGCCGTCCCGATGCGGGCGGTGGAAAGCACGTTCGCGGCCGACTCGTCGGGGTTCAGCACGAACAAGTTCGCACGCTGGTTCGACACGAAGTGGGGTGTTGAGCGGAAGGAATCGCAGTGGGTGAAGGTGCATCTCATGTGCGGGGTGAACTCCCACATCGTCACGGCCGTGGAACTCGGCAAGGACCATGATGGGCAGATGCTCCCGGACCTGCACGCGAAGACCGCCGACACGTTCACCATTGGGGAAGTGTGTGCCGACAAAGCGTACCTGTCGCGGGAGATTCTGGAACTGATCGACAATGCCGGCGGCGTGCCGCTCATCCCGTTCAAGGTGAACAGCAAGCCGGACAAGCAGGGGCCGGTGTGGGAGAAGCTGTACCACCACTTCGCCCTGCGGCGGGAAGACTTCTTGAAGCGGTATCACCAGCGGAGCAACGTTGAGTCCGTGTTCTCGATGGTGAAGCGGAAGTTCGGCGACGGGTTGCGGTCGAAGACGTTCCCCGCCCTGCACAACGAGGCACTGGCGAAGATTCTGGCCCACAATCTCGTGGTGCTGGTCCACGAAATGTACGAACACGGCATCGTCGCCGACTTCAGCGGGCGAGTGGATGAAGAGGCGGACGACGAACCGCGAGTCACCCGCTTTCCGGGGGCGTGAGTCACCGCTTCTCGGTTGGCGATGCGTTCGAGGTCTGAGCGGGGCGAGAGACCCGCTCAGACCTCTGATCCGGGTACACGCTGTCCAGCCAACGGTTTCCGAACACCGACACGATGCCCAACACCAGCAGAATGACCCAAGTTACGATGGAACGGAACCACGCCCACCAGTTCTGATTTGATTGCCAGATCCGTTCCGTTGCCTTGTCCTGTCTCTGCCTCTCTTCGCGTGCGTCGTCGCGGTCCTTCTGTTCGTAGAACCGGGCGTCCTCCCAGTCACGACGCCGGTCGTCCTCCATGATCCGGCAGATGAGGTCGGCAAGGTGTCGCCGTTCGGCCTTATCCTCTTCGGACTCCGCCGCTTGTACTTTGACCTCTTCGGCCTTCGCCTCCGCTGACATTTCCGCGTGCCTCTTCGGTGACTCGCCAGGTTTGTACGGGAAGTATTTGGGGCACGAGCGGTCTGTGCGGATCACTCGCAGGTAAATCTCCTCGTGGTTTAATCCCTCGCTTTGAAGGTCGGCGTACTCCTTGTGGATGGTCTCCCGCCGTTGGCACTGCGGCGCACCGGAACACTCCTTCGCCGGCCCAGAAATCGGACGCTTGCCCGTCACCCGCTCCTCGCTAGTCACTTCGTAGCACTCACCCCTTTCGTTGCCGAACTCACGCCACGCCAAGTAGCCACACCCCACACAACGCCCTTTCTTCTCCTCGTCCATCGTTCCGCCCTCTGGATTCACCAGAAGGTTATCAAACCTTCGCCCGCCCGTCTGCGCCACCCGACATGCCCCAAAACTCCCCGAGTTGCCTCAGAACTCACGCGGGTGAGGGAAATGTGAGGCAAAGCCACACGAAGTCGGCCGGCCGGTGCGCGGCGCTAGGCAGTGTACAGATGATCCCATGCGGGCGGTCAGCGGTCAACGAAAAAACCCCGACCGTGCAGCCGGGGCGCGTGAAGCTGTGCGGGCGGGCGGGCCGGTCGGGGACGCGGGTAGCGATCCGGGTGGCTCACTCGTACAGTGGCGTGTGTCGGGGCACTCCCACCGACCCCTGACCGGGTCATCCCCCTCTCCCAAGTTCGCCATGAACGCACTGCTCCTCTCCCTGGCCCTCCTGACACCCGCGGCCGACCCGACACCGAAGGAGGGCGTGTTGCCGCTCGGCAAGGACGGCAAGCCGCTCAACCTCGACTTCGAGGCCGGCACGCTGAAGGACTGGACCGCCGACGGCGACGCCTTTGCGGATCAGCCGATCCAGGGCGACACCGTGGCCGCCCGCCGCGGCGACATGACGAGCAACCACCAGGGCAAGTTCTGGATCGGCGGGTACGAGAAGCACCAGGACAAGCCGAAGGGCACGCTGACGAGCGTGCCCTTCGCGGTCGCGCACCCGTGGGGTAGCTTCCTGGTGGCCGGCGGGTCGCACGAGAAGGAGACGTGTGTTGAGATCATCGATGTGGCGAAGAAGGCGGTCATCTTCCGCGCCGCCGGCGACGAGTCCGAGACACTGAAGCGGGTGGCGGTGGACCTGACCAAGTACGTCGGGCAGGAGATTCAGATTCGCGTTGTGGACACGCACACCGGGCACTGGGGGCACGTCAACTTCGACGACTTCCGCTTCCACAGTGAGAAGCCGGCCGTCGCCCCGCGGGAAGCGCCCCCGACCGACCCGTACAAGTACGCCGGGCAGAAGCCGGCCGACGCCGCCAAGAACATGACCGTGCCGGACGGGTTCGGCGTGAAGCTGTTCGCCGGCGAGCCGGACGTTCACCAGCCGATCGCCATGTGTACCGACGACCGCGGCCGGCTCTGGGTGGTGGAGGCTTACGTCTACCCGAAGCGGCACCCGGAGAAGGGGCCGATCATCCCGGCGAACCCCGCCCGCAAGGGCGGGGGTGAACGCGAAGGCGACAAGATCCTGATCTTCGAGGACACCGACGGCGACGGCGTTCACGACAAGAAGACGGTGTTCATGGAGGGGCTGAACCTGGTGTCGGGCATCGAGTACGGGTTCGGCGGGCTGTGGGTCGGTGCCGCCCCGTACTTCCTGTTCATCCCCATTCTGGAAGGCGACAAACCGGGCGAGGTGAAAATCCTGCTCGACGGCTGGGGGTACGAGGACACGCACGAGACGCTGAACTCGTTCATCTGGGGGCCGGACGGCTGGCTGTACGGCTGCCACGGGGTGTTCACGCACAGCACCGTCGGCAAGCCGGGGGCGAAGGCCGCCGAGCGGACGAAGATCAACGCCGGCATCTGGCGGTACCACCCGACGAAGCACACGTTCGAGGTGTTCTGCCACGGCACGAGCAACCCATGGGGGCTGGACTACAACCAGTACGGCGACTTCTTCATCGAAGCGTGCGTCATCCCGCACCTGTGGCACATGGTGCAGGGCGGGCGGTACGAGCGGCAGGGCGGGCAGCACTTCAACCCGTTCACGTACACGGAAATCGGCACCATCGCCAAGCACCGGCACTTCGTCGGCGGGCAGTGGAACAACACCGACCGGCTGAAGAGCGACGACCTGGGCGGCGGGCACGCGCACAGCGGGCTCTTGTGTTATCAAGGCGGGCTGTGGCCGAAGGAGTACCACGGCAAGCTGATCATGGGCAACATCCACGGGCACCGGCTGAACGTGGACGAGGTGAAGCCGAAGGGCAGCAGCTACGAGGGCGACCGCAACCCCGACTTCCTCCTCAGCCACGACAAGACGTGCATCATCGTGGCGTTGCAGATGGCCCCGGACGGCAACGTGTACTTCACGGATTGGAGCGACAAGCAGGTGTGCCACAACAACGACGCCGCCATCTGGGACCGCACCAACGGCCGCGTGTTCAAGATCGTCCACAAGGACACGAAGCCGGTGAAGGGGCTGGACTTGCAGAAGCTGACCGACGCCGAGTTGGTGAAACTGCAAACCAGCGACAACGAGTGGATGGTGCGACACGCCCGGCGGATTTTGCAAGAGCGTTCGGTCAGCCGCGAGGCGAAGACGAGCGCGGAGGTGGTGAAGGCACTCAAGAAGGTGGTTGCCGACAACAAGGAGAAGGAAGGAATCCGCCTTCGGAACCTCTGGGCGTTGTATTCCGTCTCTGGGTACGACGAATCGGTTTTCGACGACCTGAAAGACGGCATCTACGGTGACAAGAGCGAAACAATTGTCAACTCTCACCTTCTGGGCTGGGCTCTTTCTCTCGCCATCACTGAAGGATTCTGGCCTGGAAACGTGCCCTGCTTAACACCCCAGGGCAACCTCCTGAAAAGCCTTGGGCCGATCCCCCGCCGGTATGTGATGTCCGCTGCGATGCGGCAACCTGAAGCCCGATGGTTCGCCGTCTGGGTGCTGGCCATGCACGACGACGAAACGCAATCGGACGACCCGTTGCTGCCTCACCTGTACTGGTACGCGCTCGAAGCCGATGCTGAAAAAGATCCGGGCACCATGTTGCATGTGGGCAGCAACTCGAAAGTGAAGGGTCTGCTCGAAAAGGCCGCGCGCCGTGTCGGGGCCATCGGCACGCCGGAGGCCATCGGAAAGCTGGTGGAAGCGATTGCGAAAGACACCGATGGTAAGCACACGCTCGCCCTGCTCGCCGGTTTGCAAGAATCCGTGAAAGGCAAGCGGACGACCGACGCTCCAAAGAGTTGGGACGTCGCCTACGCGAAGCTGAGCAAGAGCGAGAACGCCGACGTGAAGTCCGTCGCACTATCGCTCGCGGTGGTGTACGGCGACGAGGCGGCGCTCACCATGCTCGCCACCGCGCTCACCGACGCCAAGCAGCCCGCTGTCGCGCGGAATGCAGCGCTCACCACGCTGCTGGATGTGCGGTACGCCAAGTTGCCGCCGATCCTGTTCGCGCTACTGGACGATCCGGCGTTCCGCTCTCCCGCGCTCCGCGCACTCGCGGCCTACGACGCACCCGGCATCCCCGCCCGCGTGCTCGCCATCTACCCGAAGCTCACCACCGCCGAGAAGCGGGACGCGATTGCCACGCTCGCCAGTCGTGCGAGTTACGCCAAGCTGCTGCTCGCGGCGGTCGAGGCGAAGAAGCTGTCCGCATCCGAAATCCCCGGCGAGACGATCCGTCAACTTCGCGGCTTCAACGACAAGGAACTGAACGCCACCATCGCCGAGGTGTGGGGCACCGTCCGCGACACCCCCGCCGACCGCAAGAAGCTCATCGCCGACTGGCAGAAGAAGTTGACCACGAATGTCCTCAGCAACGCCGACCTGGGGGCCGGGCGTGCCGTTTACAACAAGGTGTGTGCCCAGTGCCACACGATGTACGGCACCGGCGGGAAGGTCGGCCCGGAGATCACCGGGGCGAACCGCTCGGACCTCGCCTACCTGCTCGACAACGTGTTCGACCCGTCGGCGGTCATCCAGAAGGAGTACGCCGCGACGAAGTTGGAGTTGACCGACGGGCGGTCGCTCATCGGCATCGTGAAGGAGGAGAACGCCCGCACGCTGACGCTGCTGATGGCGAACGAGACGCTCACGATCCCCGTGAAGGACATCGACAAGCGGACGCCGTCGGAACTGTCCATGATGCCGGATGATTTGACGAAGCCGCTGAGTGAAACGCAGTTAAAGAATTTGTTCGCATATTTAAAGCACACACAGCAAGTGCTGCCGCTGATGACCGCCGACTCCGCGAAGGAGTTCTTCAACGGCAAAGACCTGACCAACTGGGACGGCGACAAGGACGTGTGGAGCGTGGACAACGGCGAGATCGTCGGCAAGTCGGCGAAGGGGCTGAAGGCGAACAACTTCCTGAAGTCCACGTTCGACGTGACCGACTTCAAGCTGAGCCTGAAGGTGAAGCTGACGCCGAACGACGCGAACAGCGGCATTCAATTCCGCAGTGTGCCGATTGAGGGGGGCGAGATGCGCGGCCCGCAGGCGGACGTGGGCAAAGGGTGGTGGGGCAAGCTGTACGAGGAGAGCGGTCGCGGGCTGCTGGTGAAGGAGGGCGGGGAGAAGTTCGTGAAGGAGGGCGAGTGGAACGAGTACGTGGTGGAGGCGGTCGGGCCGAAGGTGAAGATCTGGATCAACGGCGAACTGGTGTGCGACTACACGGACGACAAGCTGGCGAAGCGGGGCCAGATCGCCGTGCAGGTGCACAGCGGCGGCCCGACGGAAGTGCGCTTCAAGGACTTGAAGTTGGAAGTGATCGGGCAGAAATAAATCAGCCACGGATCGGCACGGATGAAGACAGATCAGATCAGAAATGATTCTGTCTTCATCCGTGCCGATCCGTGCGATCCGTGGCTGATTACAAGCTTTTCAAATACTCGATCACCGTCGCTCGCTCCGCCTCGCTCAGCTCGTCCCCGAAGGTGTGCCCGCCGTTGCCGCGACCCGGCTGCGTCGTGTCGTACACCTTCCGCCGCTCGAACCCGCTCGCCTTCGGGTCCGGCGGCTTCGTCTCCGTCGTCTTCCACCCCACCGCCACCTTGTCGTAGTCGGCTTCCTCCGTCTTGAAGCTCCGCGTGAACACCTTCGGCCGCGCCTTGCTGTTCAGCACGCCGGCCAGCGTCGGCACGCTGCCGTTGTGGAAGTACGGGGCGGTGGCCCACACGCCGTCCAGCGGCGGGGCCTGATACCCGGGGTTCACCTTGATCTCTTTCGTGCCCTCCTCTTTGGCGAACCAACTGGCGTTGTAGGCGTCGGCGAACTTCGGCCCGATGTTCTCCGCCCGCTTCGGATCCGTGCCGATGTCGGCCAGCTTCACCACCTTGTTCGGGTACGTCGGCTTGTCGCCGTAGGTGCCGTGGCAACTGCTGCAATTCTTCTCGAACAGCACCTTCCCCGCCGTGGCCTTCTTAGCGTCCACGTCGAACGGGTACTTCGGGGCCTCGATGCTCAGGATGTACTCGCGGATGTCCTTGAAGGCGGGTTCGGCCGCGTCGAACTCCTTCGGCGTGGTGAGTGGGTGCATCATGAACTGCATGATGCTCCGCACGCTGCGGCTGTCGGTCGCGCCGACGTGGTACATGGTCTGCTTCTTCTTCAGCAGCCACCACGCCGGCACGTCCTCGCAACTGTCGTCGTGCAGGCCCAGTTCCTTCGGCTCCGGGTTCAGGCTCAGGTCGGGCTTACGCAGCGCGAGCAGGTAAACGGCGAACGCCCCGGCCTCCGACGTGCCCCGCACCTGGCTGAACGCGAACGGCGGTTTGGCCGGCGTGCCGCTCGCCGCGGCCAACTCTTCAAACAGCGCGTGGACGTCCAGCGCTGTGTTCCCCAGCCCGACGTGACTCTTGCCGAGGATGCTCCCGCCGTGGCACGTCATGCAGTCGATGCCGATGCCGCTGCCGATGAGCAGGCTGGCTTTGCGGAGGCCCATCGGGAGGCCGTCGTTCTTGTACGGGGCCTCGTGCAGGCCGTACCGCTCGCGGAACGCGGCGTCGTACTCCTTCGGCTTCTCCTTCACGCCCCAGGTTTTCCAGGCGTTGTCGTAGGCCGGCTTCGGCCAGAACGCCTTGATGAACGCGGTGCCCTCGAGCGACTTCTTGCCGCGCTCGGCGGGCGTCGGGTCGGCGGCAACGGCGATGGCCGGGAGCAGCAAGAGGGGCAGTGCGAAACGGATCACGCGGGACACCTCATCGGGTGAGCCGATTGTAACCGCACGGGGCAGCGGCGGGGCAACCCGAGTGACACCGCCGCGGCGTCAACAACGGTCTCACCCGTCGTGTGGTCGATCCGGGGGCGTGGCCACCACCCGCCACCCGCACTGGGCGCAGCACTTGGTGGCACGGGCGAACGGCACGAGCATCTCGCGGCCGCAGCGGGGGCAGTCGATGGGGTGCCGGCGGCTCGCCGGGCGGAGCGACCCCCGCAACACCACCAGTGCGACCACCGCCCCGGCGAGGCCGACGAACACCGGGCCGACCCGTTCCACCAGTTGAGCGGACGCCCAGTTCAGGCCCATCGCCCGCAGCCGATCCGCGTCCCAGACCTGTTGACCGAGCACGAGCAACCCGAGCGTGACGACGAACACCACCCCGAGCAGCGCGAACATCCAACGCATCGTCCGCGTGCGGTGCTTCTCCAGGGCGGTCAGTTGCGGGATGGTCCACAGCGGCCCGAGGTGCGGCGGGGCGAGCGGGCGGACCCGCGGGAGGATGGCCCGACACCCGCAAGCGATGCAGTTGCCCGTACATGTGGTGAGCATTCGCGCGCCGGCCAGCAGCTTGCCGCAACCGGGGCAGGCGAGCGCCGAGTTCCGCTTGCCGGCCGCCGCCAGCCACCGCAGCACCACCACCGCCGACACCGGGGCGACCGCGACTAGCGCCACGAACACGACCGCCGGCAGCGGCTCCGGCAGGCGGATGCGGTTGACCACCGCGAACGCCCCGCACAAGCCGGCGTAAGTGGCCAGCACCCCGCCGATGAGCAGCGGTACCGCCTTTCCCTGGTAGCCGGTGTCGGCGAGGAGGAACTCGGCCCGCGGGATGAGTGCTTCCGCCGGCGTCTCGACTGAGAGTTCGAGCACCCTTTTGCCGCACGAAAAGCAGCAGCCACTTGCGATCACCACCGGCACGTAGTCCGTCAGCGGGCGGCGGCAGTGCGGACAGCGAGTGAGCGGGTGGCGGGCGTGTCGCCAGAGCGATTCAAACAGAAGTGTCAGCCCGGCGGCGGCGATGGTGCCCCACACGAGCAGCAGGTTGTAGGGCAACTCGTGGTGATGCCACGGCTCGGACAGGTGCAGGGCGGTGGCGACGAACAGCAGCACCGTGGCGAGGGTCGCCAGAGTGGTACACACCCCGCGGCGGATGACCCGCAGGCACCGTCGTCGGCACTCGGCGATGGGGTACACGCGGCGTCATCCTTCTGCTGTAGCCGGCCTCTGTGAGGCCGGTCGGAACCGGGGTCACAGACCCCGGCTACAGGGTCGGCTTCACCCCTTCGGATGGGAGTCGAGGTCGGGCAGTTCGGGGGCGTCGTCGTCCCGTTCGCCGCGGCGGAGTTGCTCGCGGGCGGCGGCGGCGAGCGCCTCGTACTGCGCCCGGATGGCGTCCAACTCCCGCTCGTTCAGTTGCTCCAGGTCGAGCATGGCGTTGTGCGCCCCCTTCACCGCCCGGATGAGTTCGTCCAGCTTCAGTTGCAGGGCGGCCGAGTCGCGGTTCTGGCTGTTCTGGATGAGGAACACCATCAGGAACGTGACGATGGTGGTGCCGGTGTTGATGACCAACTGCCAGGTGTCGGAGAAGGCGAACAGCGGGCCGGTGACCAGCCACACCACGATGACGCCGACCGCCAGGAGGAACGCGACCGGCCGGCCGGTGGCACGGGCGGCCCACTTGGCCAGTTTGTCGAACACGGAGCGGGCGGGGAGCACGGGAATCCTCAGTTCGGCTGGCACGCCCACTTGAGGACGGCCATTCGCACGGCCACGCCGTTCGTCACCTGATCCAGAATGGCCGAGTTGCGGCCGTCGGCCACGTCGGGGGTGATCTCGACGCCGCGGTTGATCGGGCCGGGGGCGAGGATGAGCACGTCCGAGTTCGCCCGCTTCAGCCGCGCGCCGGTCATGCCGAACACGTGCGCGTACTCGCCGACGGACGGGAAGAAGGCGCTCCGCTGCCGCTCGAACTGCACCCGCAGCAGGTTGATCACGTCGCACCGCGGCAGGATGGCGTCGAGGTCGTGGGCGATCTCGACGCCGAACTGGGCCACCTCCGGCGGCACGAGCGTGGGCGGGCCGCAGGCGATCACCTTCGCCCCCAGCTTGGTCAGCCCGTGGATGTTGCTGCGGGCGACGCGGCTGTGCAGGATGTCGCCCACGAGTGCCACCGTCAGCCCGGCGATGGTCCCCTTCCGCCGGCGGATGGTGAACATGTCGAGCAGCCCCTGGGTGGGGTGGGCGTGCGCGCCGTCGCCGGCGTTCACCACACTAATCCCCGGCAGGTGGCGGGTGAGCAGGTGCGGCGCGCCGGAGCTGCTGTGCCGCACCACCACCGCGTCCACGCCCATGGCCACGATGTTTTGCGCCGTGTCCACGAACGACTCGCCCTTCGCCGTGCTGCTGCCGCTCGGCGAGAAGTCGAGCGTCTCGGCCCCCACCCGGCGGGCGGCCAGGGTGAAGCTCAGGCGGGTGCGGGTACTCGGCTCGTAGAAGAGGTTGGCGATCACCTTGCCGGCCAGGTCGGTGCGCTTGGGCGTTTCGCGGCCGACGCCGAGGAACTGCGTGGCGTCGTCGAGCAGGCCGACGATCTGTTCGCGGGTGAGGTGTTCCAGGCCGAGCAGGTGCATGGGGGGCGGGTCCGTTCCGGGGGGCCGGGGCACAGTGTAGCGGCGGACGCCCGCGGTGGCGAACCGTGTTCTACGCTTGGGCATGAGCGACCGGACCGACACCCGACTCCCCGAACTGGACGGCCTCCGCGGGTGGGCCGCGCTGAGCGTGTTCGTGTGGCACGCCTTCGACGTGTTTCATCCCGCCCTGATCGGCGGGCCGCTGCCCGACGGCGAGTACACCCCCGATGCGCTGCACCGCCTGGCCCGCAGCCTCCCCCTCGGGGCCGCGTTCAACGGCCAGTTCGCCGTGTACGTCTTCTTCACCCTGAGCGGGTTCGTCCTCACCCACCAGATGATCGCCGGGCGGATGTTCGCCCGCGGGTACGAGTTGATCGCCCACCGCTGGCTGCGGCTGCTGCCGGTGGTGGTGGTCGGGTCGGCCCTGTCGTTCGCCGTGCTGTGGTTCGGCCTGCTCGGCGGGCTGGACGAGGTGGCGGCGGCCGGGGGCATCCGCCGCGGGACGCTGTACGAGCCGGGCGTGTACCAGGAGCTCACCCCGTGGGGGTGGGTGCGGCAGACGTTCGGCACGGTGTGGGCCGGTCTGCCGGCGAACGAGCTGTTCAACCGCGTGCTGTGGACGATCGGCATCGAGTTCCAGTGCTCGGTCCTGGTGTACGCCGGGGCGGTGGTGTTCCGCCCGATGCGGAACCGGGCGTTCGCCCACCTGGTGATGGGGTTCACCGGCCTGTGCGTCGTCGGCACCCACTACCTGCCCTTCGGCGTCGGGGTGGCGGTGGCCGAGTGGTGGCACTCCCGGCCGGCGGCGGGTGGGGAAGTCCCCCGCTGGCGGACCTGGCTGGGGTGGGGGCTGGTGGCGGCGGCGGTGTGGGCCGGCGGGGTCCACCCGGACGCGAGCCAGGAGTTGTGGCTGCCGTTCCGCTCCCTGCTGCCCGAGTGCCTGCGGTTCGAGAGTGCGACGAACGTGCTCCACGCCGCCGCCGGCGGCATCCTGTTGCACGCCGCGCTCACCCGCCCCCGGCTGCGGGCGGCGCTCCGCTCCCGCGTGTCGCGGGCGCTCGGGCACATCTCCTACCCGCTGTACGCGGTCCACCAGCCGCTCTTGTACGTGGTCGCCACGGCCGTGTTCGTGTGGCTGTTCGCGGCGGTCGGGTACGCGGCGGCGGCGGTGGCGGCGACCGGCGTCACGCTCGCGCTGAGTGCGGCGGTGGCGGCGGCGGTGGTGCGGTTCGTGGACACCCCACTCGGCCGCCTGTCGAAACGGCTGGTCCGGCGGTGGGCGGACGCCGCCCCGCCCGAGGCGTCCGACCTGACCGCCACCCCGCAACCCGTCGGCGGGTCACTTCGATAATTCCTCTTGCCACGCGGTGCAAGTTTCTCTATGGCCGGCGTGGTACAATTGGGCAACCCGCTCTCCTCTCCCGCACCACCTTCCGCGGAGGGCATGATCATGTGGACCACCCCGGCGGACCACCCGCTGCGGCGACTGTTCGCCGGCGTCACCGAGCACGCCTTCATCACCAGCCTGGGCGTGGCCGACCCGCCGCTCATCGACTACCTGTCCGACCTGCTGTCGCGGTTCCTGCACGTAGACGGCGTGTTCCGCCTCCGCGACGGGCACGGCCGGCCGATTCACGAGTTGACCACGATGGCCCTGGAGGCGGAGAAGCTGCCGCCCGAGGGCCGCACCCGCCGCGAGTACCACCGGCACATCGGCGACTTCGCCCTGTACTGGAGCGGGCTGTTCCCCGAACAGGTGACGCGCACCCAGCGCCGCCCGTGCAAAGACCACCTGGTCAGCTTCGCCGTGCTGGGCAAGCGGAGTTACCGCATCGCCAGCGAGTGCGAGGCGGACAAGTTCCCGGCCGAGGCGCAGGTGCTGCGGCGGCTGGGCGACGAGTTCGAGTTGTGTGCGGTGGGGCTGCACGAGGTGCGGAAGGAGTGGGACGAACTGGCGAAACACCCGCTGCCCGACGGCCGACTGGTGAAGTGACGTGGTGCAATACGAGCCGCGGCCGCCACGGGGCGGGGGTGGACAAACCGGCTGCCGGGCGGGGGGGGGGCGGCAGGCGGCCGGGGGGGGCCCCCCGCCCCGG
>JANNVG010001294.1:0-3923 GCA_031414395.1 Fimbriiglobus sp. | reverse complement strand
CACAACTGTTCGCCGCGAGCACCGCGAGCGCCAACCACCTCAAGGGAGAAAGCCATGAAACCGTTGCTGGGCGTCCACCTGTGCTGGGGGGCCTACGGCTTCTGGCTGCCGAACGACCCTCGGGGTTCCGGATCGGAGCGCGTGTGGGCGGAGCACCTCCAGCCGTTCGGCGACGGCACGAAGGTGGAAGACCGCTCCCGCTCGAAGGCCCGTGTCCCGCACGACCGGGGGCTACGGCAGGCGGCGAAGCGGGCGCTGAAGTCTCCGTCGGTGAAGTTCGACGGCGTTCAGGCGCGGGCGGTCGGCCGCGGGTTCGGGGCGCTGGCGACCGAGATCGGGCTGGCGGTGTGGGCGTGTGCCGTCCTGCCGGACCACGTGCATCTGGTCGTCGGGCTTCACCCGCAGCCGGCCGACGTGCTGGCCGCCCGGTTCAAGATGGCCGCCACCAGTCGTCTCAAACAGGAAGGGTTGCACCCGTTCGGGCACCTGGTCGGGCCGAGCGGGAGCGTGCCGAAGTGTTGGCAACGCGGTGAGTGGAAGGTGTACCTGTTCGACGACACGGCCGTCCGCTGCGAGATCAAGTACGTCGAAGACAACCCGCTGAAGGAAGGGAAGCCACGCCAGGAGTGGCCGTTCGTTGTGCCGTATTCGAGCTGAGTGTCTGGCGCTCGCGGTGCTCGCGGCGAACTGTCGTGATGGACGACCACCACCGCTCACCCCGCTTCCGGCCCCAGGCCCGGCAGGTGCGGTTGCACGCTGCGGCGGGCGGCGCGGCGGACGGCCCGCGGCGGGTGCGCTGTCAGCACGACGCTCGGCGCCGGCTGCCACTGGGTCGCGGTGATGACTTCGGTCGTCGTACCCGCCACCGCCGCCCGCCCCGCCTCGTTCGCCAGCTCCGCCGTGTTGCAGTCGCGGCTCAGGTGAAGTTGCACCACCGCCTGTAGCTCGTCCATGGCGAGGAACCGCCGCACCGCCTCCGCCGCCTGATCGTTCGACAGGTGGCCGAAGTCGCCGAGCACCCGCTCGACCAGGAACCGCGGGCGGCGGCTGGCCCGCTCCATGACGATGTCGTGGTTGAACTCCAGGCCCAGCACGTCCACGCCGGCGAACAGGTCGTACAGGCCGTCCGGCACTTTGCCCAAGTCCGACGCCACGCCCACCGCCCACCCGCCGGCGGCGCCGTCGTAGTCCACCCGCACGCCGAACGTCGGGTCGCTGTCGTGCGGCACCGGCACCGCCCGCACGCTCAGCCCGCCGCCGAGGGCGAGTGATTCACCCGGCAGGTAGTCGTGCGTCAGGCCGGCCTTCGCCAGCGGGCCGTAGGCGGCGTGAACGGCCAGGGCGTCGTGGTGCTTGCGGTGGGCGAAGAAGGGGATGTTCTGTCGGCGGAGGTGTTCGAGGGTGTAGCGGTTCCAGTGGTCGGAGTGCGTGTGCGTGATGACGACGGCGTGTACGCTCGCCCACGTCGCGCCGACCGCCTGCAACCGGGTGGCCAGCTCCTGCGGGGGAAGCCCGCAATCGACCAGCAGGCCGAACCCGTCGCCCTGGACGAGCGTGGCGTTGCCGGCGCTGCCGCTGCCGAGGACGGTCATCCGGTGGGTCATGGCGGGCGTGTCGAGGGCGGTGAGAAGGGGCGGTGAGGGAAACTGTACCCGCCCGCCGGCGAAAAGGGAAATGGCGGTTGGGTCGGCCCGCGACAGTGTCCCAGGCGCGCCGCGAGTGGAACACTACTTCCGCCGCAGCTTGTTGAAGTCCGCCTTCGACACCAGTGGCACGCCCTGCGCCTTCGCCTCCGCTTGCAACAGCCCGTAGCCGGTGGTGCCGGTGGCGGCCGTGTCGTCGAGGGTGTACACCACGAACACCTTCGCCTTGTCTTTGCCCGCCGAGCGGATGACCTCGGCCACGGCCGGCAGTTCCACTTTCGCCCCCGGCGGGTCGCCGACGGCGAAGAACTTCACGCTCCCGCGTTCCACTGCCGTGCCCGCGTACACGGTCACGTACACCGGGACGGCGTCTACCGCCACCTCGGGCAGCTTCTCGGTCGGGGGCGTCGGGTCGGTCGGCTGGGTGCTCGGGCTGGTCGGGCTGCCGGTGCCCTGTCCGGTATCCGGCCCACCCCCGCCGGTGCCGGTGCCCCCGCGGAAGAGGAAGAACGCCACCACCAGCGCCACCAGCACCCCGCCGATCCGCCGCGCCCACTTGTGCAGGCCGTCGGGCGACTTGCCCTTCACGATGGTCTTGTCGAACCCGACGCACGCCAGCCACGCGCCCAGGTAGCCGGCCCCGAACCCGCCGGCGATCATCAGCAGCTTCTGGAGGTACTCGGCGATCTGCTCTTGCGTGGGCATGGCGAACCTCTTTGTTAGCCCGACGCGAGAGCGAGGGGCCAGCGACCGGCTCGAGATGGCCATCGGCCCCTCGCTCGCGCTTCGGGCTAACGCACGGGGCTACCGCGGGGCGAACGGGTTGTCGATGGCGACGGACTCGTTGGCGAACCAGGCGGCGATGTTGTCGAGCGTCTTCTTGTCGGGGAAGCGGCTGGCCTTCCGCGGGCAGACGAACAGGTACTTGACCGCCCGCCCGTTCGTCCGCTTCTTCGAGTTCAGGAGGAAGTCGGCGACGGTCTTCTCGGTGATGGTGAACCGCGTGCCGGGCGCGCCGTCCGGCGCGGCGTAGCTCAGTTCGCCCGTCTCGCCGTCGATGTCGATGGCCCACACGACCGTCCGCTGGGCCGACTCCGCCCGCTCCTTCATCAGCTCCTCCGTCCGCTTCTTCTCGATCGTCAGGTCGTCCTTCGCCCTCTTCAAGTCGCCCCGCAAGGTGTCCAGGTCGGTCGGCCCGTCGGCGCCGGTGCTGTCGGCCGGGGCGGACACGAACGGCAGCAGCAGGAAGATGCAGAAGAGGAGGATGAGCACGTCGATGAGGGGGACGAAGAAGCGGGTGACGGCCCGCTCGGGCAGTTGGATCACGCCTGTGGCCCCCGGCGGCTGGCGGCGGCGGCCGACACCAGGTCGATGGGCTGCTCGGGCGGGCGGCCGGCCATGCTGCGGATGAGCTTCCGGCCGGCCACCACGATCCAGCTCGGCAGGATGTTCAGGAAGGCCATGAACAGCCCGCTGCCGGTGGCGGTGATGGCCGGCCCGTACTTGCGGATGATCTCCGCCGCCTCCGGCTTCGCCCCGCCCTCGCCGAAGGTGCCGAACGTTTCGAGGATGGCGGCGACGGTGCCGATCAGCCCGAGCAGGGGGAACCACTCGGCCCCGCGGGCGGTGTGCGTCAGCCAGTCGTCGGACGTCTCGTCGAAGTCGCCGCGGGCGTCCTTCCACTGGAGCGCCCGCCACGACAGCCACGTCTGGGCCAGGAACAGCACCCCGCCGAGGCCGAGGATGACCCAGTCGATGGGGGAGGTGCGGAGGCGGTCCAGGTACTGCCCGCGGGCGCCGCCCGACACGGCCGCGAAGATGACCGCCGCCACCGCCACCGGCAGCGCGCAGAACACCAGCGGCAACAGGGTGTTGATCCACAAGCGGCGCACGGCGGTCCTCGTTCTGGGCGAAACCCGACCGCAAGGTCGGTGGGTGCGGGTCACGGCGGATGACACCCGCGGCCCTTGCGGGCCGGGTTCGCCTATTTGCTCACCCACTCGGGCATCGGCTGAATCTTGCCGTCGGCGTCCACGCACGCCAGGGTGGTGCTCGCCTCGCAACACAGGTGCCCGTCCGGGCCGAACACTTCATATTTGTGTTCCAGCCGCACGGCGGTGGCGCGGACGACGGTGGTGCGTATCGTGAGCACGTCGTCGTAGTGGGCCGGCCGCTTGTACTTCACTTCCACCTTCGCCACCACCAGGTAGAAGCCCTGGTCTTCCAGGTCGCGGTACGTCTTGCCCATCTGCCGCAGCAGCTCGGTGCGGGCCTGCTCGA
>JANNVG010001293.1:0-5551 GCA_031414395.1 Fimbriiglobus sp. | reverse complement strand
GCGGGCGAGCCGACGCCTCGTCGGCGACCCCCGCCGCGTGTCGTGTGGCGGGGGGGGTCGGCGGCGGATGCCGCCTCGCCCGCCCTACGAACCCAGCCTCCGCCACAACGAACCGACTGAAAATGCTCTCGCCCGACGCGCGAGCGAGGGGCCAATCGCCGTTGCGGAGTGTCGTGCGGTTGCGGAAGCGGTGGCCGTCCTTCTGATCGCCAATTTGGCTTGTCCCCGCCTAGCGGGTCGGTGCGGGGGGCGGTTGCCCTGGGCCCTTCCGCCGCGGCCACAGCAGCACCACCGGCAGGGCGAACGCCATGCTGCCGAGCAGCGACAGCCCCACGAACCAGCCCCAGCCCAATCGCGCCACCCCCCACTTCCGCATCAAATACGCCAGGAAGCCCATCACCAGGAACGCCTCGCCGACGAACACCGCCGACACCGGGTTGGCCAGCGCGTCCCACATGGCTTGCGGGTTGAACACGACCGCCCACGCGAACACGGCGTTGATGCCCAGCAGCCCGACGGTGGCGAGTGCGGCGAGGGCGACCCTCTCCCCGCGAGAGTATTCGACGGGACCAGACATGCGGAACCTCCGGGCGGGCGGATGCGACTACCTTATGTGTTGACTGCCCGCCGTTCCCCGAGGTGTCGCCATGTCCATCCGCGCGCTCGCCCTCGTCCTCGCCCTACTGCTCGCCCCGCTCGCACTCGCCGCCCCGGTGAAGACCGCCGCCGAACTGGTGGCCGCCGTCAAGGACGCCAAAGAGGGCGACACCATCGACCTGGCCGAAGGCACGTTTGAACTCGACGCCACGCTCGACCTGAAGGGCAAGCTGACACTGAAAGGCGCGGGCATCGACAAGACCACGCTCACCCACACGAAGGCGTGGAAGCCGTCCACGAAGAGCCTGCCCGACCCCGAGATGAAGCTCGACGGGCTGGACACCGACGCCTACCTGATCCGCATCAAGCGGGACACGTCCGGCGTCACCATCTCGGACATGACCCTGCACTGCCCGCAGTTGCACGGCGCGATCTTCGCCTGGTTTCACAAGGAACTGCACCTGCACCAACTGCGGATCAAGGAGACGTTGTCCAGCGGGGTGCGGACCTTCGGCATGCAGAAGGCGAAGGTCCACGACTGCGAGTTCATCGACGCCGGCGGGCGGTGGGAGAAGGGCGAGCCGGGGAAGAAGGGGGGCATCACCGGCGGCGGCATCTTCGCCATCTGGATGAGCGAGTGCGACATCTCCGACAACCGCTTCACCCGCACGCGACAGGAGCGCGAGCACGAGTTCTACGGCATCAAGGTGCGGCAGGCGACCAAGTGCCACGTCCACCACAACACCATCGAGACCAACTTCAGCATGGAGTTCCCGTTCGAGAACGACGCCGACAACGAGCTGGATCACAACGTGTGCCACGGCACCATTTCCATCCCGAAGCACGCCGGCGGGGTGGTGCCCAAGAGCGGCAGCACGTTCCACATCCACCACAACTGGTTCAAGGACAGCTACAGCATCGAGTTCGTGCGGAACGGTGTGGAGGTCGACCACAACCTGTTCGACTTCGACGTGAAGGGGGACCACGGCAACCTCATCTCCGGGTTCGGCAACGCCGACGCGAAGGGGCCGGCCAAGTTTCACAACAACCTGGTGAGCAACCCCGGCCGCGGGGTGATCTGGATCAACGAAGTGTTCAACAATCTGGAAGTGCGGAACAACCACATCGTCACTCGCACGACGAAGACGCCCCGCAACGAAGGGCTGTTCGGGTTCAACTCGAAGTGCGACTTCAAGACGATCAGCATCAAGGACAACCTGATCGAGTGCGAGGGCACGCCCCGCCCGCTCTTGCGGGGGAAGGAGAGCTACGGGTGCGTGGTGGAGAACAACACGCTCACCAACGTGGCCGACGCCGACAAACTGGCGAACGCGAAGGCGGATCGGGTGGTCGGGTTGGAGAAGCCGCTGAAGTTCGAGTGCGGGGTGAAGGGCGAGTGGGCCGTGGACGGGTGGAAGGCGGGGAAGAACAAACGGTGAGCTCCCGTTGAAGCACTCCGCACCTTCGGGGCCGACGTGCCCGTGAAGATTCACCCGCTCGGCACGCACGTCCTGTTGTTCGCGGAGCCTGGAGATGTGTTCCGGCGGGTGCGGGAGTGGGTCGCCACGGGTCGAACGAAACGAGCGGGCGGGGTGAGCCTGTTCACCCCGCTCGCTCCGGAATCGAGAGGCTGACGGTCATTTCCCCATGGGAGCAGGAGGCGCTCCGCCACCCCGCTTCGGCGGTCCGGCAGGGCCACCTTTCGGTGTCTCGCCGGGGGTGGGGGGCATGGGGCCGGGTCGTGGCGGCGGATTTATGTCCACACCGGAGTTCTCAGGTGGCGGGCTGCCACCTTCACCGGCGGCTTTCGGCGTCCCAGGGTCACAACCGACCCCGAGGAGGAGTGCGAACCCGATGGCGATGCCACCGGCGAGCAGTTGTGTGCGCATGGCGGTGTTCCGTGGCGGTGCGAATCAGGCCGCCCGCGGCCGGCCGGGAGAGCAGCCGGCCGCGGGCGTTGAGCCGGAGTGTGGTTACGGGATGTTGGCCACTTCACCGCCCGCGCGGGTGGTCAGGGCGGTGAGGATGTTGTTGTTGCTGTAGGTGACCATCCGGCTCGACCCGTCGCCCATCAGGAACTGCGAACCGGCCGAGTGGAAGCTCCAGAAGTGGGCGGCGTCGCACCCGACGTTCGGCTTGCCCGGCTGGAGCCCGATCTTCAAGGCCATGTTGGTGGTGTCGCACCCGTAATTGGTTCTGAAGTAGTTGGCGATGGCCAGGTCGTTGGTGGTCATCACGCAGTCGCCGTTGCCGCGGCCGTCGTACCCGTAGGCGGCGAACCACCAGCCGTACTCCAGGTTCGAGTTCGGCGGCCGCTCGCCCACCACGATGGTGTTGCTGGTGCCGTCAGTGATGCCCACCAGGGTGGGCGTCGCACCGACCCGACTGGAGAACAGGGTGCCGTTGCCCCGGTCCATCGCGGCGGAGACGGTGCCGGACACGCCCAGATAGCCGGTCAGGGCTTGGTCGGGTAAGCCGGACGACGCCCCCGGCCACGACACCGGGCCGCGAGAGTCAGCCGGGCAGGTATAGATCTTCATCTTCGTGGCCGCCATCGGGTTGCTCCACGAGTAGTAGTTGGCCGCACTACTCTGCCACGCCTTCGCCTGGCGATACACGTTGTCCTGTTCGATGTACGGCAGGATCTGGGCCTGCCACGACCACGCCCCCTCGAACGGCGAGGTGGTCACCCCCGGGTTCGCCCACGGCACCTGCCCCTGCGGCAACCGCCCGTAGGCGTCGTGGTAGCCGTGAAGGGCCAACCCCATCTGTTTCAGGTTGTTGCTGCACTGCGTGCGGGCGGCCGCTTCGCGGACCTTCTGGACGGCGGGCAGGAGCAGGCCGATGAGGATCGCGATGATGGCGATCACCACCAGCAGCTCGATCAGCGTGAACGCCGACCGGGCGGGGAACCGGGAGCGGAACATACGAACCTCCCTGACGGGGAAAATGATGGGCGTGAATGCCCTGCCGCCGTCTCCGAATGGAGTGACGGTTGTGGGAGAGAACGACCACACCGTGGACCACAATGGGTCCGTGGTCTCGAGACCGAGATTGCGATGCCGTCGGATCGAGTGCGAGTCGGATCGACGGTGACTGAGGTGGCCTCCGGAGTGATCCGAAGGTTGAGAAGTATATTGACCAGTTCGCAATCTCGGTTCAAGAGAATTCCGAGAATTTTCGCCAACCGGCACCGTGGTGGGCGGTTAATTTCGACACACTTGCGGCGATATTGCCCAGCACAGTGTGTGAAATGACGGCATTTTGCATCATGCTGATCCGCCGCACCGCCGGGTGACGGATGGGGATGAGGCTGAATGGCGGGCGGCGGGGGAGAGGTCCGCCGCCCGCGGGTGCGGGCACTCCATCACCGGCTTGGTCCTTTCGGCGGGGTCGGCTGCGTGGGGTAGGCCCGCCACCAATTTCGGGACGTTCGAGTGACGTGTCGAATCATTCGGGGAGTGCGGTTTGTTTGCCCTTCGGCGGGGTGCTTGGCAGTTTCCCCTCGGGGGTGGGTGCGGCTGTGGGCTGGGGTTTGGTCTCCCCGCCGCAACCGACCACCGCGAGGAGTACGACCAGCCACACGAGGCGTCTCATAGGGTGGCTCCGGGTTAGAAGTCGTTGTTGATCACGCGGCCGTCGTTCCGACCGGCCAGCCAGCGGAGTTGGAGCGGGTCACCGCCGTTGCGGAAGAACCGCACCGAGCCGTCGCAGTACCCGAACATGGCCCCGCCCGGATGCCAGCTACTGAACGCTTGCGCGGCGGGGCCGTTGACGGTGGCCGAGTTCTGGTCCATCCACCACATGACGTCGCTGATCCACAGCGAATTCGCCGTCGCGCCGGGGGCCGGCCGCAGTCCGGTCATGCCCGCCCAGATGGCCGCCCGCTTGACCACGTCCAGCGGGTTGGACGGGTTCGGGCGGCCGTCCCACATGCACTCGCCCACGGCCAGCGTGTTCGACGTGCCGTCGCTGATGTGCTCGATGCGGACGCGGCTGTTCTGGTACATCACCCCGCCCAGGTCCTGGTTCACCACGGCGAACCCGAACAGGGTGTTGATGTCCGGGCCGTTCGGCCCCATGATGGCGCGGTAGTTGGACATGCCGTGGTCGCCGCGGAGGGGGTTTCGCGCCGGCCCGTTGTCCGACGGGCAGCGGTAGATCGACAGCGGCGTCTGCGAGAAGCCGCCGGGCACGTTCGTCGCGAAGGTGGCGATCGAGGGCGCGGGCGGGCCGAAGGTGGTGCTGCTCACCCCGAGCGAGCGGTGGAGGTTATCCTGCTCGACGTAGGGAAGAATCAGCGCCCCCCACGCCCAGCCGGGGGCGAAGTTGGCGGTCGGGCTTTGGTAGGCCGCCGGGAAGTGGCCCAGCGCGCTGGCGTGGTTGTGCATCCCCAGGCCCATCTGCTTCAGGTTGTTGCTGCACTTCATGCGGGCGGCGGCTTCGCGGACCTTCTGAACGGCGGGCAGAAGCAGGCCGATGAGGATCGCGATGATGGCGATCACCACCAGCAGCTCGATGAGCGTGAACCCGAACCGGGCGGTGTGCCTCGGCGTGGCCATACGAGTCTCCCCAATGCGAGAAAGATGACGGGTCGTGAGACCCGGCCTCCCGGCGGGGTGCCGGGCGGCGGTGGGAAAGGGCCAACTCGCGGCCGGTGGTCGCCGGGGGGAAGACCCGGCGAACGGATGAGAGGACGAGTGCGACCGCCGTCGGTTGCGAGCCGGAACGGCGGTCTGGCTGCGAGTTGGGGAGATTATGAGCGGATGATGAATGCCGCGTCAAGGGCCTGGCGCGAAATTTCAGCAGTCGGTCTGACGCGCTCCGCACGGCCGGGGCGGCCGTGACCGTCACCCGCGACCCGACGGGCACGCACTTCCTGTTGTTCGCCCAACCCGACGAGGGGATTCAGACGGTGACGGAGTGGCTGTCGCGGGTGAGGTCGGGAAAGTCG